>CALFYU010000375.1 GCA_937952455.1 uncultured Planctomycetaceae bacterium | reverse complement strand
GATCACGTCGGCCATGTCTTCCAATTCTTGGTTGCGGGTCTTGTCGGCCAATTCGCCGCAAAAGCGTTTCAGAATCACCGCTCGCGGATCGCCCGTTTTGTAGACGCGGTGCCCAAAGCCCATGATGCGGCGTTTCTGCGCCAGGGCGTCGCGAATCCAGTCTTCGGCATTCTCCGGCGAGCCGACCTCTTCCAGGACTTCCATCACCCGTTCGTTGGCTCCGCCGTGCAGCGGGCCTTTGAGCGCGCCCACGGCTGCGACGATCGCCGAGTAGATATCGGACTGCGTCGACGTCACGACCCGCGCGGTGAAGGTCGACGCGTTGAATTCATGCTCGGCATACAGAATCAGCGAGACATCCATCGCCCGCTCGCGCTGTTCCGATGGGCGTTTGCCGGTGATCATGTACAAGATGTTAGCGGCGAAACTCAGATCGGAATCGGGATCGACCAATTCCATCCCCTGGCTGAGGCGATATCGAGCGGCGATGAGGATTGGAATCTGTGCCAACATGCGAACTGCCTTGGCGATATTACCTCCTTCGGAATCGTCGTCGAGTTGCGGATCGAAGTGCGCCATGGCGCTGATCCCGGTCCGCAGGACGTCCATCGCTCCCACGTGCAACGGAATGTGCCGCAAGAATTCGATGATCGACTCATCCACCTCCGCCGATTCTGTATAGATCGCCAAGAAATCGGCCAACTCTTCTTCCGAAGGCAACTCCCCGTGCAACAGGAGATAAGCCACCTCCAAAAACGTCGCCTTTTCGGCCAAGTCCGTGATCGAATAGCCGCGGTATTGCAGGCCCCCTTCGATAGTTGAGACGGCGGTTTCGCCCGCGATCACGCCTTCCAGGCCGGGATGATAGGCTTCGGTGGTCATGGCATTGTTGAATCGGAAATGAGGGAAAATGCGGAGGTGAATTCGCACGGGAAGCCCCGCTGCGTCTTCTTATACCAAACATTTCTCGCGGCGGCGACGCCGCGCGTCATTGTCCCGTCGGCGATCGGCCGTCACAATGACGAATTCTTGACGACGAATCTGGATTGTAGGACTCGCAGCAAAAGAGGATAAACCGATGCGGACGATTGTTTCCTGCCTGACGAACAGTTACGGACGTTTTGGCGCGCGGGGAGCGATTGAGAATCTGCGCGATGCCGGGTTGGAATTCCTCGAACTGCCGATCCGCACCGCCGGTTCGAAATCGATCTTTGGCGACGAGCCGCTCATCACCACCGAATCGACGGCGGCAGACTTGAAATCGGCGCAGAAACTGATGTCCGACCACGGCGTGCAGCCGTCGAGCTGCAACGTCACCAGCGGCAACCCGCTCGAGCGGGAGGTCGTCGAGATCACCCGCCGCAAACTGGACATCGCCGCCGAACTGGGAGTCACGCTCGTCGTCGGGGGTGCGGGGGAAGCCGATGGTCAGGAACAACTCGAACAGCTCTACGCGCATCTCCGTGAGATCGGCGATTACGCCGCCGGGCATGGCATCACGTACTGCTTCGAGACGCATCCGGGCATCTGCGTAAACCATCGCTATATGCTCCAGACGATGAACGCGCTGGATCATCCCAATTTGCGGATCAATTTCGACACCGGAAATATCCTCTACTATAACGAAAACATCTGTGTTGAGGTCGCGCTGGCCAAGGTGTGTCATTTCGTAAAGCACCTGCACCTCAAGGACAGTCAAGGCAACCCCGGCGAGTGGTATTTCCCGGCGCTAGGCTATGGCGGCGCGGTCGATTTCTTGCAGGTGCTGCACACCATGCGCAACTGCGGATTCACCGGTCCATATAGCCTGGAGTTGGAGGGAATTCGCGGCGAGCCGGAGTTGTCACTGGCCGATTACCAAAAGCGTGTCGTCGACAGCGTCTCGACGCTGCGTGCGTGCGGGTACTTCGACTGACCGGCAAATAGGCAAGCTTCACAAATCGGCGAGCCCGCGCAAAGATTTTCCGATTTACCGGTATTGCGGCATGGCATCCCTCGCATTGGGGCGTGTGGCGTCGACGGCGTTCGTCTCGTGCGTCTCAAAACCGTCGCGTGTCGATTTTGACAGACAGGCAAGCCCTATCGGCTGTACGGGCTAAGACCACTCGCCCCGATCGTCAGTTCAAGACGGCACTACTTACGACGGATTGTGTCCATGGCGACTTCGCGCATCCTGAAACTCTTAGGTGTCCTCGCACTGCTCGGCCCTTGCGCCGGTTGCTGCTGCCACCATAAAAAGGGAATCACCCTTCGCGGCGGTTTGGACTTCCGTGAGTACAAGAAACCGGCGGGGTTTGTTGAACTGGTTGATACCGGTTGGGATGAACGCCGGCGGATGCAGGACTTGCGTTGGCTGGAAAATGCCGACTTCAGCGAAACCTCCGCGCCGTCCGTGCCCGTGCCGACGCCGGATACGACTATCCCGCCGGCGCCGCCCGTCGAGGAAACGCCGATGCTCGAAGAACCTCCCCCATTCCAGACTCCGCCCAAGCCCGAACCGGTTCCGCCGGCTCCCGATCCGGAGCCCGAACCGCAAATGCAAATGAACGAACAGTTCGAACTGGATCAGGAGGTTGACGAATTCGAAAGCTCCGCCACGCTGCCGACGAGCTATTCCGAAGAAGCGGACTTCCAACGGGTGTTGGAATGGACCCGCTACGAGCAACCGGCCCGCTCGGTTTCCAATCAGCGGACGGCCATCGCACCGACGTCGACTGCAGAAGCGTCGCCTGGTTCGAGCAATTGGCTGTGGTCCAAGCCCTAACGGCGGCGCATGCGATTGTCGGACGTTTGATCCCGCGAACCAGCCGTCAAATATCAATCCGCAAATCGATCGAAAAATTCGTATGTGATTCGTGCCGGTCGATCACTTCCATCGGCGTAATGCTGTAGTAACCGCGGATCTTTCCGTTGCCGGAGTAGCTTTCGCGGCGAGGGTCCTGGTTGATGACGCGGCGAAAGCCGTATTGCTGCGTCATGAAGTGCGTTAGCCGCAGCGGGTTGCCGGTTGTGCCGACGAATGTGATGCGCCGCAGCCGCTGTCGCGGATCGAAGTAATACGTCAGGCTCCCCGCCAGATCGGTATTGTCGATCCCGGTCACCAGCGGCACGCGATAGCCTTGCAGGTCCAAGTGCCGCAAACTGGCGGAGACCTGTTCCCATCGGCCCATGACGTGGTTGGGGGTGAGGTCGAAACGAAAGATCTCGGCGAAGTTTTGTACCTGGGGACCGGAGACGGCGACGACCTCTTCGCCCGCTTCGGCAAGCGCTTCGCTGACGATTTCCGGATCGACGGGAATTTCTTCCTCGCCGAACCAATCGGAGAGGCCCTCCTCTGAGGCGGGCGAGGTTTTGTAGTGCATATAGCCGAATCCGGCCGCCGTGAAGATTAAAGCAGAGAGAAGCAGTCGCATGGCCAGTTCCCCTGGGGGAGTATCGAAAGTATTCGCACTATAACCTGCGGTGTCGGTAGCGCGCGAATTTGCCGCGTTCATCGGGCAATGCCTATTGGAAATTATCGACCAAATCCTCCGCGGTCCCTGGATGCCAGCCACCACAACGGCAGACGTCGCCGGACCTTGCGAAACGGCAGCGCAGACAAAACACGCAACACCCGCACCGCCGCCACGCCACACGATTGACACCCCGCTGCACAAACCGGCAAACTGGAAAGTCTTAACAGTTCGTTGGGTCCGGTGTGATCGGTGGGGAACGATGTTGCGAGTTTTGTCGATGTTGCCGTTTTTGGTCCTCTGCGGCGGGTGGTCTGTGTTGTGCGCCGCTGAGGCCCGCAAACCGAACGTGATCGTGATCCTGGCGGACGACATGGGCTACGGCGACGCAGGGTGTTACGGCAGCCCCACGCTGAAAACACCGCACCTGGATCGCCTGGCAGCCGAAGGGATGCGGTTCACGGACTTTCATTCCAGCGGACCGGTCTGTAGCCCGACCCGCGCCGGTCTGATGACGGGCCGGTATCAACAGCGGGCGGGAATCCCAGGGGTGATTTTTGCTGACCCCGAGCAAAATCGCCATCACGGGCTTCACACGTCGGAGACCGTGCTGCCTGAGATTCTGAAGCAGGCCGGCTATGCGACCGCTCTGTTTGGCAAGTGGCACCTCGGCTACCAAAAACAGTTCAATCCAACGCACCACGGATTTGAAAGATTCCTCGGGTTCGTCAGCGGAAACGTCGACTACATCACACACATCGACGGCACGGGAGTCGCCGATTGGTGGCACGAAGATCAACTGACGCCCGAGGAGGGCTACACGACGCATCTGATCAACCGCTACGCCGTGGAGTTCATCGAAGCCAATCGCGATCGCCCCTTCTTTTTGTATGTCGCGCACGAGGCGGTGCATTCCCCCTATCAAGCGCCGGGCGATCCGCCGGTGCGGGGGGTAGGCCGGCCGCGGATTCGCGGTGCGGCTCGCCAAGACGTTGCCCACGCTTATCATCAGATGATGACGGAGATGGATGACGGCGTTGGCGCTATTCTCAAGACGCTCGGTCGGCTGGATTTGGATCGCGAGACCTTGGTCTTTTTCTTTTCGGACAACGGTGCCACCAAACATGGATCGAACGGCGCATTGCGGGGCCACAAAGGCAGCTTGTGGGAAGGGGGACACCGCGTGCCGGCTATTGCTCGCTGGCCGGGCCGCATTGCTCCCGGATCGGTCACGGACGCCACAGGGATATCCCTGGACTTAATGCCCACAATTTTGGCAGCGACGGGCGTGAATGCGCCGGCCAGCTATCGTCCCGACGGAATCGATTTAGGACCGGTTTTATTCGGGAAAGCCGTTTCTCGGCCGCGGCGACTGTTTTGGGGCTATCGTGATCAATTTGCGGTGCGCGACGGGGATTGGAAACTGATTGTAGGCCGCGATGATTCTCCACCGCAGTTGTACAACCTAAGCGACGATTTGGGTGAGAAGATCGACGTCGCGGCGGAGCAACCGGCGCGGGTGCAAACCATGTCGGCTCTGCTGCAGACTTGGCGGGCCGATATCGCCAGCGGGGCGACCGAGCAGCCCGCAGAGTAAGGCTGCAGAATTCGCACGTTGTGGAAGCGGTTTGAAATCGCCTTAGACAGCCCGCCCCTGCCTCACCGACTGATAGGCAATCAACAATCCTAACGCGAGCGACAAGATTCCCTGGATCATTCCGGTTGCGGCAATTGTTTGCCCATCATTGCTAAGTCCGACGCTGAGAAGTCCTTCAATGATGGCAAAGCCGGCACTGAGTTGCATGCGAAACATTAGGAAGCTCTCCGTTGGATGCCCGTGATCGGTGTTCCGCGGGCTGTAAGTTGAAGCCCGACAATGTGTTGCCGACTCCGCCGGCAAAGTGGGCCACCATCTTGAAAATTATCAGGATTCCCAAATCAGGTCAATTTCTTTTCAATTTCGCGCCCCGACGACTTCCGTAACATATTTCAACGACGATAGTTACGATGCCGCCACCTGGCGTGACGGCGACAGCACGCGAGGTTCTTGCGACACGGCGCGGCGGCGCGGTTCATTGACGGACTTTGTCCGGGTAGTTACCGTATTTCATTATTCCATTGTCACCAAACGGCTTTGGGCGGCTGCGAACAATCTGCATTGTTGTGGATTCGCGCTCGCAGTCGGACGAGCTGCTGCTTTTAGGCTGTCAACGACCTAACGGGGAGTCGGTTCCGTTCAGACAGCCCCCACATCACCCGGCATCGTTGCGCCGGGCCACGGTCAATCGCGGGCGCAAGTTTTTGTGGGCACAACATCGATCAGCTTCAGCGTCGCGCGACGTCATCGCCGCTTAGGGACATCCTTGCCGTCGTCTACGGATTAGCATTCACTTCCTATGTTTGGCACGCTTGGAAACTTGATCAGCCGCCACTGGAAGGCGACTCTCATTATCTGGCTGATCCTCTTTGCCGGCATCCAATGGCTGGCACCCAATTGGAAAGATGTTGCGCTGGACGGCGAGTTCGACCATCTGCCCAAGGAGATGGACAGCATCCAAGGCGAGAAACGCTTCGGTGAAGCGTTTCCCGAAGACCTGTTGGCCAGTAGCGTCGTCATCGTCGTCCGCCGCGAATCGGGCAAACTCACCGACGGCGACATGTCGTTCATTGAGAACGATCTGCGAGCCGGTTTGGAGAAAATCTGGGACGAAATTGACGGGCAGGTCATTGACGAGCAGTTGGCGATTGCCAAGAAGGAATTGGGGGATGAGGAGTTTGCACGCCAAAAAGCGGAGTTGGAAGCGGACCTGATCCGCCGCCTCGAAACCGCACCGATTCCCGAAAGCAAGATCACGCAATTTACGCAGATCAATTCCCCCGCCGATGATATTGGCGAAATGCTGATCAGCGAAGACCAGCAAGCGGCGCTGGTCATCGTGGGACTCTCCAAAAAATTCCTCGAATACGGCAACCGCAGCACGATCGACCGTATCGAGGAGTTGATCGCGGTTCCCGGCGGGGGGATGTTTCACGAGGGTATTCCCTCGGGGTTGGACCTGCGGCTTAGCGGAACGGCCACCGTGGGGCGGGACATGCTCGAAGCCCGCGATCAAAGCGCATCGGCGACGGAATCCTGGACCGTCGGATTGGTGATTCTGTTGCTGATTGTGATTTATCGGGCGCCGCTGCTGGCGCTGATTCCCTTGATCACCGTGGGGATCGCCAACGCGATGTCGTTGTCGCTGGCGTCGCTGTTATCCGAGATCAATGCGCATAACGCCGACATCCTGTTCGGGTTTCGCACGTTTGTCGAGATGCACGTCTACATGACGGTAATTCTATACGGTGCCGGGGTCGACTACTGCCTGTTTCTCATCGCGCGCTATAAGGAGGAACTGGACGGCGGAGCGGACATTGACGAAGCGGTTTCCCGTGCGGTCGCCAAAGTTGGTTCCGCCCTTACGGCCAGCGCGCTGACGACCGCGTTCGGTATCGGCATGATGGTCCTCGCCGAGTTCGGCAAATTCCGCAACGCGGGCATCGGCATCGCGTTGAGCCTGATTGTGGTGTTGATCGCATCGCTGACGTTGACGCCCACGCTCCTGCGACTGTTCGGCCGGTTTGCATTTTGGCCCGATGTTCGCAGCGAACGGATCGCGGCGACCGCTGGATGGATATCGGGCAGCACACTGATGTCGAAGCTGATCGAACTCAATCCGTTGCAAGACGGTTGGGAAAAGATCGGAAGGTTGGTGCTGAATAAACCGCGGCAATTGTGGGGCTGGACGATGGCCGTCATGGTTCCCTTTGCCGTGGTGGGGGTCGTCTTTTGGAACAACCTCAGCTATGGACTGCTCACCGAGTTGCCGTCGGACTATCAGAGCGTCATCGGGGCCAAGGCGATCCAGGGACACTTTCCCGAAGGAACGGCCGGACCGCTGACAGTCCTGCTAACCAACGACGACGTGAATTTTGCAGACGGCGATGCAAAAGACAAGATCGCCGGATTGACGCAAAAACTGCGCGAAAACAGCGACCAATTAAACATTGCCGACGTCCGCAGCCTTTCGTCGCCTTTCGGAGCGCATTCACCGAGTGAGGAAGGACTCTCAGGACTCGAACTGTTGAACATGCGTCGCGCCATTCTCGAAAAGGCGAAGGGCTATTACGTCACACAAGTCGAGGGCCGCGATGGAAACGCGACGCGACTGGATGTCATCTTTAATGAAGATCCGTTCTCCAAAAACAGCATTGCCCGGTTGGACGGTGTGGAAGCGGTTATTCAAGATTTCTTTGCTCAGCAAGAGGGACCGCTGAAAGAGACGCGGATGAACTTTATCGGCTCCACGGCCAATATCCGCGACCTGAAAACGACCACCGACCGCGACCGGATCGTGATCGATGCCGCTGTGCTTTCGGTCGTGATGTTGATTCTGTGGATTCTGCTCCGGCGGTTTTCGATTTCGCTGTATTTGATCCTCACCGTATTTTTCAGCTATTTCGTCACGATCGGCTTCACCTATGTGCTGTTCTGGTTTTTGGAGTCGAGCGGGGAGTTTGCGGGATTGGACTGGAAGGTGCCGATCTTTCTGTTCACGTTCCTGATCGCCGTGGGCGAGGACTACAACATCTATCTGATGACCCGTATTGATGAGGAACAACAGCGTCGGGGACCGATCGAGGGGATTCGAGTCGCCCTGCTGCGCACGGGAGGCATCATTTCCAGTTGCGGCATTATCATGGCGGGCACGTTTTCGTCGCTCGTTTTGGGGGGCACGCTCAAGGGAATGCAGCAATTGGGCTTCGCGCTGATGTTTGGCGTGTTGTTGGACACGTTCGTCGTGCGGCCGATTTTGGTTCCCGCCTATCTGGTGATGCTGCACCGTGGCGATTTCGGAAAATGGACTCGGCTGTTGGGCGGACTTCCGCGCCCGGCAGAAACCAAACCGGAACTTCCCGCCGCCGACATCGCGGCGATCACAGCGAACCAGCTTCAAAAACGCTGATTTCTCCGGCGCCATGCGGGACTCGCCCGCATTATGTGGCGGGCAGCGTCATTTCCGGTAACGCCGCCGAACGCGTTCCCGGCAGCGGCGGATTGTCGAACGGGCGAAACGTGAACACCACGGAGTATTTCGATTCGTCCGTCTGATTGTTGTCCGCCGCATGAAATGCGCGGCAGTGAAAGAACAGGGCGTCCCCGGGTCGGAGTTCCACGGCGACGCTGCGCTCAATCAGTTCCCGGTTCTGCGGCTGCGTCGGGTCAAGAAAGCAGCCTGCATCGAAGCGGTCGGGAGCGAATTGCATGGTGTGCGTGCCCGGAATCACGCTGAGACAACCGTTCTGGACGGTCTCGTCACCCAGCGCCAACCAGACGCTAACCAGATTGGGTTGCTGAAACGACCAAAACCGGATGTCCTGGTGCCACATCGTGCGGCTGCTGTACCGCGGCTGTTTGGTCATGATGCAATTGTGATGGGCCAAGGGCATCACAACGGGCGGCGACATTAACTGTGACAGGCGACCGGCGACTCCTGTGCGGCAAAGCCACTGTGTGAAGACCGGGTGCCGCGCATGGGCCATTAATAGCCGCCGCACGGTCTGCCCGCCGGCAGCCGCACGAGACTCCGGAGCGCCCGGATAGTGAACGTCCGCCTCAAATTCGACCGGATCGATCGGCTCTTGCAAATGAGTACGGGTGACGTCCCGCATTGTCTCCAGCAACGCCGGTTCCCCCAGGCCGCGAACGATGAAAAAGCCGTCGCGGTGAAACTGCTCCACCTCATCGGTGGAAAACCGATTCAAGGGTGCATCGGCGGAGCTTGTTAATTGAGAAGTTGTCTCAGTGGGCATTGGGGCAATGAATTCTTAACTGGGTGCCAGGGGGGACGAAGAATGGCTTTGATCCCATTTCGTACCGCGTGCGTTTCTTCGGTGACGGCCGGTGGCAGTGCCGCCGGGGATATCGTCGTAGCCTGACGGCCAAAGGTCAAGGGGTCCGTCGCTGATTGGCGTTTTCGCGGCCAAGAGGGGGAATTGCCGCGAGATTTCCGAGAAATTGGAAATGCCGGTCGGTTGGCGACTCCAGTTTTGGGATTCGTATCCCTGGCTGATAGACCTTCACCGAATGGCGGCTTATGATTGAGGATGACAATCGTTCTGGATTTTCGGTTCGGCGGCAGTCGCGGCTCATTGCAATTTTGTAACGGGGCAATTGAGTAAATATGGCGGACGCAATACAGCCCAAGAAAACGATGCGAGGTTGGAAGCGTGTCGTCGTTTCAATTGTCCTTTGCCTGACCGCCGTTATTTGCGGGGGGATCGCCTTTCAGGCGCTGGCTAGCCTGAAGGAAAAGCCGAAGCAGCGAGAGGTCGATGAGCGGGTCTTCAAGGTCGACGTATTCGTTGCCGAGCGGCTGCCCCTGGGCGAGGTGATTTCGGGCTTCGGCACATCGCGGGCTTATCGCGAGGTCGTTTTGTCGGCGGAGGTCGGCGGACGCGTCGTGGAACGGCATCCCTCGTTGAAGCCGGGAGCGCACGTGACGGCGGCGAAGATCACCGTCGACGAAGAAGGCCGTACGGTGCCCAGCTCCCCTGCCCTGCCGCTGGTTCGCATCGATCCCGAAACGTACAAGCAGCGCGTCGCCCAAGCGGAGAGCCGTATCGCCGAGATTGAAGCGGAAGTCAAAGTCTTGGCCGAAGAGGAGGAGAACAACAAACGGCTACTCGAAAAGGCGCGGGCGGATGCCGAAGTCTACCAGCGAGAATATGACCGGATCGCCGACCTGGGCAAACGGGGCGTCGCGTCGAAGACGGATCTGACGACGGCTCAATTGGAACTGGAGCGCTATCGGCAGACGGTGCTCAATCTGGAGAACGAACGCCGGTTATTTCCTGTGCGGCTACTGCAGTTGGAGCGCAAGCGGGCGACGGCGGTCACCGACCTGGAAACGGCACGGCTCGATCTGGAACGTACCGAAGTCCGCCCGCCGTTCAGCGGCGTGTTGAGTGAGGTGATGGTCGAGGTTGGCCAAAATCTTCGTCCGGGCGACCAGTTGGTGAAGCTATTGGATCTCGAGGTAATCGAGGTTCCCGTGCCGCTTTCGCTTTCGGACTATGAAAAGGTAGCGGCGCTGTTGAAGGCGGGCAAGAACTCCACGGTGACGCTGGCGCCGAACACGACGTCGCCCGGATTGTGGACGGGGATCATTGAACGCGTTTCTCCTCAGGCGGACGAATCGACGCGGACGGTCGACGTCTACATTCGGGTGGAAAACAGCGAACAGCCGATTCCGCTGCTGCCCGGCACGTTTGTTAACGCCCGCATCCAAGGACCGGTGATTCCCAATGCGGTGGCCGTGCCGCGGGATTGTATCACCGACGGCGCGGTGTACGTCGCTCAAGAGGGTCGCGCTGCGAAACGCCGCGTCGAGCGGGGTCGCACCGTCCAGTCGTTGGTGCTCATCGACGAAGGACTGGAAGCGGGCGACGAGATCATTTTGACCAACCTCGATATACTTGAGGATCAGGCCAAGGTGACTGTGCAAGAGAAGCGAACGTTGGCGGATGAGTTGGATTTGATGCAAGTCCCGCTGGTCGTCCCCGGCGTCGCCGAACACAAGACAAGCACGCCCGACGGTGAGAGCCAATAGTCGGCGATAGTCCATTCACCCGGTTGACCGCCTCCGGCGCGTGTGTTAGATTGC
>CALFYU010000374.1 GCA_937952455.1 uncultured Planctomycetaceae bacterium | reverse complement strand
CTCACCGCCTCCGCGAATTTCACGTTAATACTTTATTTCAATCGCGGCGATCGATCAACCGGCAGTTGGCGTCTCGGCTCGGTGAGGGGCATTCGCAGACGTGGAGTGGGCGTCGACCCTGCTACTGCGGCAACTCCGCGAGCGCCTATTGACATAGCGGGTCATCTCAATTCCCGGCATCGGAGGGGACACTTGGGATATGAGATTTTTGCGGTCCTTGTGTGGTCGTTATCACACTGCGACGTCGAAATTTTTCCGCCAATTCCAACGTTCTCGGCCAATCCATGCGTACTAATAAGGGTCATACCAGTAGCGGTTGATCCGAAAGAATCGTCTGGTTGATAAACGGCAGCGAACTATAATGTCGCCCGGTCGGCTGACTCAGCCAGACAATCGAGTCGCGCAAGCGTTTTGTGGGCGATTCGACGAATCGGGATTGGCTCAGAAAAGGAGAAGTTCATGAAAACGGCATTCAAGAATGGACAATGGATATTGGCCTTATTCGGGGTCATCTGCCTGGTCGGCGCAGCAGGCGTGATGGCGCAGCGCGATAACGTCCCCAGCGCGCCGCTGGCGGAGGCCCGTGATATTTCGGAAGCGTTTCGCAATGCATCGAAGCAGGCGATGCCCGCCGTCGTGTCTATCGAAACGTCGACGAAGGGGGGCGTCGCGGAAGTTCCCGAAATGGGGGATATTTTCAAAGGCACTCCCTTCGGCGAGCAGTTTAAGAATGACCCGCGATTCAAACAGTTCTTTGGGCAAGGCGGCATGCGGCGGATGCCCCGCCAGGAGGGGCGCGGTTCGGGATTTGTGATCGATCCGTCCGGCGTCATCATGACCAATAGCCACGTCGTCCGCGGTGCGGACAAAGTAGTCGTCCGTTTTCAGGACGGTCATGAATATGCGGCCCGTGATATCAAGGTGGACGCCCCGTCGGATATCGCCATCATCATGATCGACGCGGACCACCCGTTGCCCGCGCTGCCGTTGGGTGACAGTGAAGCCATTCAAGTCGGCGATTGGGTCTTGGCCATCGGCAGCCCGTTCGGCCTGGACATGTCGGTCACAGCCGGCATCATCAGTGCCAAAGGCCGTGGGCATAACATTACCGATCGAGCGTACTTCCTGCAGACCGATGCGGCCGTCAATCCCGGCAACAGTGGCGGACCGCTGATTAATCTCAAGGGAGAAGTGGTCGGTATCAATACGGCCATTTCGACCCGCAGCGGCGGCTACGACGGCGTCAGCTTTGCCGTGCCGATTAACATGGCCAAGTGGGTCAGCGGGCAGCTGGTTGATCACGGGAAAGTTCAGCGGGCCTATCTCGGCGTGCAGATTCAGCCGGTGGACAACGATCTGGCCAACACATTGGGCACCGAGGTCGGCGAAGGGGCATTGGTCTCCGACGTCTGGCCCGACACGCCCGCCGAAAAGGCGAAACTGCAGCCGGGTGACGTGATCGTGAAAATGAATGGTCACCGCGTGGTCAGCACGCCGAACTTGCAGCGTCTCGTGGAAGAGTTGGAGGTTGGCAAGTCCTATCCCATCGAGATTGTGCGGGACGGCAAACACGTGACGTTGACGATGGTGGCCGAAACCATGCCCGAGAACTTCGGAAGCCGCGTGATCCCCGTCGACGATCGCCCGCAAGCGAGTCCCGAGTCGGTGGAACACAGCGAACTGGGTCTGGAGCTCCAAGCGTTAAGTCCCGAATTGGCAGAACAATTCGGGATCGACAGCGCCAATCCGCAGGGGGTGGTGATTACCGGCGTGGAGCCGGACAGCCCGGGCGACTATGCCCGTCTGCGTCCCGGAACGATCATCGAAAAGGTCGGTTCGACGGCCGTTTCGACTCCGGAGGAATTTGCGGCCGCCGTGAAAGAGCACGCCAACAAAAAGGGCGTTTTGTTGCACGTGCGGTTTGACGATCGAAAGTATTTCGTGGTGCTGAAACCGTAACAACCAGGATGCGGCCGTTACCGGGTGCGCGAGCACTCGTCATGACGGCCGCGTAATATGCAACAACCGGGTCGCGGGTAACATCGATGATGTCGCCCGGCCCCGGTTATTTTTTTGTGCGGAGAGAGGGAACCTTAGATCGCCACAGGCTTTCCCAGTTTTCGTCGCAGCACGGCCCATTGACCGGCATGCATCGTGGTGTGGATGGCTTGTAGGGCCATGATGCTGCCAACCGTGGGAAACCGCGCGCGAAACATTTCCGGCGCCGGCGCGTCAAGGTCTTCGTCGCTCAATTCGCTCAGCAGCTTGAGCGTTCCCTCGCGCTGCTGGCGCAGTAGGCTTAGGTATTCTCCCTTGGTGTGGAACTGCGCCGGGTCATCGACCGCTGACGTCTCTTTGCCGTATTTGTCGATGAATCCCTCCGGCAGGGCGGGCATCGAACCGGGACGAATGCCGTTCATCAAGCGATGTTCCGACGAAATGAGATGTCCCAACTGCCAAGCCGGATGATTGGCCCCTTCGACCGGGCGGATGAAAAGATCGGCATCTTCCAAATCGCCCAGATACTTGTCGGCGATCATATCGGCGAGTTCAATCGACTGCCGGATCGCACCTCTGCTGTCCATGCGTCATTCCTTTTTCAAAACGTGACAAAGATGTGTGTGATGTGTCGCTGCAATCATTCGTGCATCATCGGTTGCCGGTGATGCCGCTTCCGTGAGCTATGCCACTGAATTCTCGCCGGTCAGTTTTCGACCCGCAAGCTGTCGAAGTGCACTTTCACGGGAATATTTACAATCAGTGTGGGGGCCACATAAACGAAGGCGTACCTGCTGAGCGGGAGATCCAACTTCGGAAAGGGATATTCGATCACGACGGCCCCCGTGCGTGAAAGCGAGTTCTGCTGTCCGCCGGGAAAATCGATCCGCTCGCCGTCGTCGGTCTCCAGATAGACGCGGTTGTGATAGATCCACGTGCGGTGCGATTCAAACGCCGGTCCGCCGGCGTCGTATGCCACCGCGACTTTGAAGCGAGCACTATACTTGGCCGTCGCATACTCCTGCGCCGCGACTTTATCAAGAATCACCGTCACACCCCCGCGACGCCGGGAAACGCCTTGCGACTGTCCCAAATCGGTGAAGCGAATCTCCTCCTCGCCCGCCGCAGTCGTCATCGACACCTCGCCGCTGACTGAAATTGCATCAACTGGATCGTCGGCTCCGATGAAATCGATCGTCATCAAAGCGGTGCGCCCCCCTTCAGCTAACGGCATATTAAGATACGCGTCAGGATTCCTGACCGGCAACTCGCGCCCGTCGGACGTCTTCGCCGTCCAATCTCGTGCGGCATAGGAAAAAAATAACGGCCGCAGCCGAGGCTCTGCCAGGATCACTAGCGAGAAACGCACATCACGATGTTCTTCGCGGCGGCGGATGGAGGTGACCGCGATGCGAAACGCCCCCGAATAACCGACGGCCGCTTCTGTCGGATCATCATTCGCCGGTCGAAGTTGCAGCGCCGCACGTGACTCGTCGATATTGAAATTCAAACGCGACGTATCTGCCAACTGATCAACGACTCGCCAAAACGGCGTACCTTGAAAATCGACATGCGTGGGTCTCTCTAACAACGGGGCCGGCAATTGTGACGTGTCAAATTTGTTGCCGGTCTGCTCGTTGATGGCCCGCAGGATTTCCTCAAGCGGAAAGTCGCCTTTAAGTGTGACGTGCGAGGCTTTAGCCGATAACCGCGCCTGCTGGTTTTCGAGTTGTATTCGCAGTCGCCTCAGGATTTGCCGAACGCCCGGTTGTGGAATCAACTCCGGAGGCGGCAGGTGCGGCAGTGCGGCCGGTCCCAGTTTAAGCAACCGCTGCTCGGCCTCGCGGCGGACGGACAAACGATCTGCGTCCAAATCGCCTATCAACTGTTTGACTTGCGCCTGCACATCCTCGGCCGATGGTTCTTCATCAGCTGATACAACGCTCGTTGCAAGCGACGCGATTCCGCAGAGCAAAAAGGCCGTCAATTTCACGTAAAGCGACACGACTGGAACTTACCTTCCGTTTGGCTTGAGCCATGGCCCGCAGGGCGTTCCCTGATAGGGATATCTCACGGGCTGGCACGAGCCGCGAAAACCGACAATTTACGATTCTCGATCGTAGAGCGATGTTGCTTTTTCGCATCGCGCCGATCCGCGTCCGGCACAGCTGCCCGCTGCGACCTATACTTGCAACAATTCGGACAGCGCCTCGGTCTCGGCGTGCGCGCTGGCATCAGTTCGTTTCTCCTCCACCAAGCGGAAGGCCAAGAAACATGTTTCAGCGTCTGTTGATTACGTCGATCGCCCTTTGCCTGACGGCTGCGACGGCTCCGACGCAGGGAGGTTCCAAGTCGAAGTCGCTGTTGAAAATCCAAGTGGGTGACGCAACCTACGAGGGAAAGGCGGTCGCCAGCGACAAAAGCCGCTTCTGGCTCATGAGCCGCGACGGTCGGCTCACTTCGCTGCGTTTCAACGACGTCGCCTCGCTGGAAAAGATCTCGCCCAATTTCAAGAGCGAATCGCTGGTCCAGATCCGCGACGAATTGAAAAAACAATACCGAGGCGATTTTGAAGTCACTGCCAGGGGACATTATGTTGTCTGTGCGCCGCAAGGCCGGGCGCGGGAATATGCGAAGCTCTTTGAAGATATCTACAACCGGTTTTTCTCGTACTTTCGCGTGCGGGGCCTGAAAATGTCGGAGCCGGAATTTCCAATGGTCGCATTGGTGTTTCCCGATCAGGCAAGTTTCGCGCGGTATGCCGCCGGCGACGGTGTCCCCGCGGTGCGGGGGCTGCTGGGATATTATCATCACCACACGAATCGCGTGGCCCTGTTCGATCCGGGCGACGATGTGGCTGCTGCGTACGACAGTCAGGATGCAATGTGGACGCTGACCGGGTTGCCGCATAAAGCGCAACGGTTCGCACATCTCACCGGCAATTTCGCCGCCGCGACGGGATCGGCCGAGAGCGGATTGCGGGACACGATGATCCATGAAGGGACGCACCAGGTCGCCTTCAATACGGGACTGCATTCGCGGATCGGCGAAGATCCGAAGTGGATCGTCGAAGGATTAGCCACCGTCTACGAGGCGCCCGGAATTCGCGATGGCGGATCGCTCGCAAAAACCGTCGAACAAATCAACCGGGACCGGTTTTTATGGTTTATGAATTTCGCCGAAAAACGTCGACCCCAGGGAGCATTGCGGGACTTTGTCGCTAGTGACAAGGTCTTCGACGCAGCACTGCTGGACGGTTACAGCGCGGCCTTGGCACTCCGTCTCTTCTTTATCCGGCCTCTGTCGGCCGCCTATGCCCGCTATTTGCAAACGGTCGCCAATCGCGACCCTCTGAAACCGTACGGCTCGGCGGAGCGATTGCGCGATTTTCAGGCCGCGTTTGGGAAAAACCTCGACGTGCTGGACGCCAATTTCATGAAATACATGAAGAATCTGGCCGCTTCACTGCAGCAATAAAATACACTGTGCCGGCTGCAAGCGCGGGCAAGAATCGGTGCGCCTGCGAGCTGGCGAATTCGTTGGCGGACAATCGCAGTTTAATTCGGCAAAGGGCTTTCGCGGCCGGGGCAATTGTGCTTAAATCAAGTATTGGAGATGAGTCGCAACACCATCGTGATACTTGAGAGGACTCGGGCCCTATGTTGCACTACACGTGCGATGCTTGTGGTGTGCGTTTGGAGGATCAGCGCTACGTGGTCAAAGTGGAGGTGGCACCCGCCATCGATCCGGAGATCATCAGCGAAGAGGATTTGGACGCCGACCATTTGGAACAGATCGCCGAAATCTTGGCGGCCGGGGACGATATCGCCATGGAGCAGGACCGGCAGGGCTACCGCTACGACTTGTGCCCGAAGTGCCGCGACAAGTATTGCCAAGACCCGCTGGGAAAAAACAGTTGGCGAGAGTTGAAGTTCAGCGAGAACTAACGCATCGTCATCCTAAGAATTAGGGTGCCACTGGCTTTGCCAGTGCTTCATAAGTGATCACAACGCCTGCGCACGCACTGGCAAAGCCAGTGGCACCCGACGGCAAAGTGCTAAGTCCCGACATCGGAGGTGCGGTGGTCATGCCAGGCAGATTTTCCCGGCGCCGCCCGACATCGCCGCTCATTGCACTATTGATTGTGCTGTTATTGCTCGCCGGCCGGTGGTGGACACGCCCGCCGGAGGCTCCCCCCGTTGCCGAATCGGGCGATGCGGTCGTTCAACGGGTCGTTGACGGCGACACGTTGCTGCTGGCCGATGGGAATCGCGTGCGGCTGCTCGGCGTTGATACGCCGGAGACCAAACACCCCGAGCTTGCCGTTCAACCGTTCGGCCCCGAGGCGAGCGAATTTACGCGGCAGCGCGTCGAAGGAAAACAGGTGCGGCTGCAATTCGACAAGGAGCGTGAGGACCGCCACGGCCGGATTCTGGCGTACGTCTACTTCGGCGATAGCATGTTGAATGAGGAGTTGATCCGCGCGGGTATGGGGCGGGCGATCACGCATTTCCCCTTTTCTCCGGCCATGAAACGCCGCTTCCGGCAGGCCGAGGATGAGGCGAAGCGCGCGCGGCGGGGAATCTGGTCGGTGGATTCACCCAATCGCTCGCCGGCATCTCAAAATCAGCCGGCGCGCACGTCGCCGTGAGTTCAGGCATCACGCGATCGTGCGGCGTGCTCGAGTCCGGGTTGGGGACGAATCGGCTGTATCGGTTATGCGGGCTGACGCGGTCGTTCAACCGCCGATTCCGCGCAAACCGCTGGAACCTGCAAAGTCGGGACAGCAGGCGCGACGATGACAAACGCCACGAGGCGCCGATTTCTCCGTTTCACGCGGGGTTGTGAAAACTGCTGCGCAACGGGGACTGGGCGAGCGCCGAAACGACCGGCAGCCGAGGAGTGTGCTGCGTCGTGAATTCACAACATGCCTTGAAAGAAATCACAGCGTGCCGCGTGCCAAAAAGTTGCGGTACGGATGACTGCAAATCTGCCAGGAAGTGGCCGACAAGGCGGGTGCACCGCAGATTTTGAAACCAGGAGGGTTCCATGAACTTCCGCTCTTTCATCGGACGGGTTCTCGCGGCCGGGGTTGTCTTGACGGCGATCTTCATCACGATCTCGACGGTCAATATTGTCAGCGGCGCGGAACCGGAGTTGCCGGTCCCCGAACAACGTTCGCGTCTGCATCCCAAGCGGATTTTTAACGGACTCAAACGGGGCGTCGCGAAACTCTTTGGCCGCGACAAAGACGAAGAAGAATCGGTGCAATCGCCCACGGAGACGCTGCCGACCACACCGCCTCCGGCCGTGGCTGATCAAATCAACCAACAACGAATCGCCCTTGAGTCAGCACGCCGCGACAACGATCCTTACCTTCCGCCCCGGAGTGCCGGCGACGCGGAGGTCGACCGGTCGCTCCCGCTGACCGCCCCGACCATTGCCCGTTCACCGCAGGTAATGCGTGCTCCGTCCCGGAAAATCGAACTCGGCACTCCGCAACCGCAAGTGACGAGTGAGATCGCTCAGTTTGAGCCGGAAGAGGAGAATCCGTTTGCCGACATCAATTTCGATGCGCCGATGTTCGACGAACCGGCGTCACAGGTGATCGAGGCGGCGATCTCGGCGGAGAAACCGCCGGTAACGCGGAACGTTGTCCACGCCTCGCAACAGCGTCAAACGGCACCGGAAGTCAAGCACTTGCTCGGCTATTGTCCGGTTAGCCTGCGGGCCGGCGAATTCCAGCGGGGTCGGGCCGAGTTCAGTACGATCTATCAAGGCCGCAGCTACCGCTTCGCCTCGCAGGCGGCCCTGAACGCATTTGTCCGCGATCCGGGGCTGTACGCACCCGTGTTGCAAGGCATCGACGTGGTTGAGATGCAACGCACCGGACGACATGTGGAGGGTTTTCTATCGTTCAGCTGTGATTACGACGGCCAGTACTATCTGTTTCGTTCCAGCGTCAATCAAGAGACGTTTCTGGAGGACCCGGCACGTTACGCGGTTCCCCGCTAACGTCGGCACACGAATCGGATAAATTCACAAACAGCGACGGCTGGTCTCGAGGGACCGGCCATCGCTGTTTCATGTGGCGTATGTTGGACTCTCAGTGCGATGCAGCGGCAGCATTTGCACTGGCCACCCATCACGGTATGCTGGCAGGATCAATCCATTGGCACGTGAGAAGCATACTCACGCCAGATGAAGGGATCCCGCCTTATGCCGTTCCAAGCGATTGTTCGATTCGTGGCCGCGCTGGCTTTCGTTCAATTGGCTGCTGCCGAGTCCGGCGCAGCAGAGTCCATCTCTGTAGGACTTAAGAAGCAACTTCTCGTTGACGATCACGTGATTTCGTCAACGACAAACATCTCCCGCAAATTGGGCCAAGTGACCAAGGCCCGCGGCGGAAGACCGCTGTCATTCACCCGGACGTTGCCTGACGGCCGCAGCGAGGCGATCGATGCGTGGCCGCTGTTCGCCACCGTGCGGTTTGATCCCGATCGCAACAAATTCCGCATGTGGCACCGCATTTCGTTCGACGACACGTCGCGACAAGAGAACGTCAAACACCAATCGGCCGATGCGATCGGCGTGGGCGCGAACTATCATCGCGGCTATAGCGAGTCGGATGATGGCCTGCACTTCGATTTCGTGGCGCTGCTGGAAGGCCTGACGACCAGCGGCGATACGAACCTGGTCGTCACAGTCGACGAGCATGAAACGGACCCGGCGCACCGTTACAAAATTGGTTACGATGCCGCCGGCCCGGTCCATGCGGCTGCGCTGGCGCATTCGGCGGATGGAATTCATTGGACACCGTACAACGACGAACAGCCGGGTACCGATCGTGCGGCCGACCAGACCGACGAGGGGCCGGGTGATGCTGGCAACAAGGTCTAACGGGTGCTAGACCG
>CALFYU010000373.1 GCA_937952455.1 uncultured Planctomycetaceae bacterium | reverse complement strand
CTGAGAGCGAACGAGTAAACGGAGTGGCATGCTACGTAGGAGAGACATTTCGCAAAACCTTGGGAGGAAAGTGGGACATACGTTTAGACGACCCGAAATTTGCGTACTATTCCATGCCAATCCTCACTGGGGCGTACGATGCAGAATGTCCCCTCTGCCTGGTCACTGCTTCTGCTGACCGCAGGCCCGGCGACTTTCTAAGGACGGTATTAGAGAACTCATAAGGGAGCGCGGTTCAATAAAATGATGCAGAGCAACGTAGGCCAGGCAGCTACCTCACCTACACTTGATCGCATCCGATTCGCATTCTCCGCCGATGAAAGCCATCCGCCATTTAGGCGCCGCCACGATCACCGTCTGCACGCTGTCCACCGTCGCGACGACGCATCTTCTCGGCGGGCCGACGGCATTATTTGGACCGTAACGGATGTTGCAGCGGCGCCGTTTCGCCGGCGGTCAATACGGGGGCTTCGTCGCGTCGAATCGAGATTTCGGGAGCACAGCGGAAACCCAACTTCACGCGGTTTTTTCGGACCTCCAGGACGACGACCTCGATTTTGTCGCCGATCATCAGTTGCTCGTTGGATTTTCTGGATAGCACCAGCATCGTGTTCTCCCATTACGGCGCGATTGTCCGTCGTGCGTTCCGGTCGCTGACCGACCTTCCCGTTTGCGGCAAACGCAACGGGACGCGGCCAAGAATTGGTTTCCAAATTGTGTCGTCGTGAATCTGAATCTGTCCGCCGCGATGTCCAAGGAACGCTTTCGTGAAGTGGCCCGCGGCCGCCGCGGCGGTTAAATCTGTCGTGGCCGGGCAGCGGCGGAATCAAGATTCGTCCCTCGCCCCCGTGCCGGTGGGAAGGAAAGTGTAGTGTGCGTGAAACCGCGCCGCATCAGAAGGTTTGGAACCGAACCTACCGGGGATTTCCCCATGACAATCGGCCCGTTAGCCACTATTGTCGAACAGACGCTGTTGTGACCGATTCGCTGTTGGCCTGGGAGGCCGCTCATTGATGGCCGGTTTAGTCATTCAAAACCATGCGGATGTGACCAAGACACTCGCCCTGGACGGCGGCGACGTCACCATCGGCCGAAATGCAAGTTGCGAGATCGTGCTGGCCGATG
Organism: uncultured Planctomycetaceae bacterium; assembly: GCA_937952455.1. Taxonomy (GTDB): domain Bacteria; phylum Planctomycetota; class Planctomycetia; order Planctomycetales; family Planctomycetaceae; genus Symmachiella. The sequence goes on along the minus strand of CALFYU010000373.1, from coordinate 3,597 downwards.
AAACTGCTTCGCGGCAACATGCGCGGATTTGCTTTCTCGGCCAGAAATATGTCGTCGAAGATTTGCACAGTACCAACGGCACGATCGTCAACGGACAACGGATTGACCAGCCGACCCGCTTGCATCACGGCGACCGAATCGAATTCGGCACGGGCACGATCACATTCGTCGAAGATGAATCGGCGACCGGGGCGGCGATGGAGCAGTTGCCCAGACGGGACACCACGTCGCAACGGACCTTGGATCTGCCGGACGAACCGGACACGCTTTTCAGCGAAAACATCACACAGTTCGACGTCCGCTTGGACGGAATTCTTAATGAGTCGTCGGACCAGCACATTCGCTTGCTGATGCTGATCGATATCGTCCGGTCCTTGGGCAATGCCTACGATGCGGATGAGATTCTCAGATCGATCGCTGGCAGCCTGTTTGGGATTCTGCCCCAAGCCAAGCGAGGCATGATCTTCACCACGGACTCGTCCGACGATGAGATTCGACTGGCGGAAGTCAGATACCGCAGCGCCGAATTCGAAGGCGCCACGCTCGATCCCCATTGCTACACGGTTGCCAAGCAGTCCCTCTCGCAAGGCAAGGCAATCCTCCGCCGGTCGGCCCCCTCGCCGACGTACGGCAATGGTCGGTCCGTCTTGGACTTCGTCGGGGTTTCGCTGCTGTGCGTCCCCATCGTGGGGCATTCCCGGACGCCGTTGGGGGCGATCTACGTCGATTCCGACGAGGGACCGTTTTCGGAGGAGGACCTGGACCTGCTCGCCTGCATCGGCGTACTGGCCGGGCAGGCAGTGGAACAATCGCGACTGCACGCCGCACGGTATCGCGCCGTCGTAGATACGGCCGTCGATGCGATCATCACCTTCGATGCGGCGGGCACGATCGAGTCGTCCAATCCGGCAGCGGTCAAGCTGTTCGGTTACCCTCTGGAAGAACTGGTCGGCCGGAACGTCCAGCAATTGATTCCTCTTCACGAACAGGGCAGCGGAATCGGGGCGCTCGACCACGTGCTCGCACAACGCGCCGCCCCGGACTGGGGTAGTGGACGTGAGGTTGTCGGACGCCATAAAAACGGCGCAACATTTCCCATATACCTCTCCCTCGGCGAGTTTGAACTGGCCGGCGCGACGCATTTCACCGGGATCATTCACGACATCACCGATCGTAAACGCGCCGAAGACGCCCTCCGCGCCAGTCGGGACCGGCTCTCCAGCATGGTCAAGACCGACGTCGTGGGAATCGCCTTTTTCGATGCGCACGGCCGGGCCTTCGAATCCAACGAGGCTTTCCGGCGGCTCAGCGGATACACCGCCGAGCAAATCAACGCCCGCTCTGTCAACTGGCGAGACTTGACGCTGCAAATTCGTCCGGAGCTCAAACGAAAAGCCAGCCTCGAGCTGCGCGATTCAGGACGGTTGGGACCCTGCGAAGCGGAATGTCTTCGTTGTGACAAAGGCCGCGTCTCGGTGCTTCTCAGCGCGGCGCGGCTTCCCGGACAGACCGGCGCGAAGGGGGAAGAGGAATACGTCGCCTTTTTCGTCGACAACTCCGAGCAAAAGCGCGCCGAGAAAGAGCTCAAGGCCCTGAACGAATCGCTCGAACAACGCGTCCGCGCACGGACGAAATACGTGCGGCTGCTGCAAGAAAACGCGGTGATTTCCAACAACGCCGAAGTGGTCACCGAGGCGCTGCAGTCCGCCTTGGACCGCATTCGCGTTTGCATGAATTGGCCCGCCGCACATGTGCTCTTACCCGCCACTCCGGCTGGAAAAACGTTTGAGTCCACCGACATTTGGTCGATCGGCCGGTTTGAAAATGTCGACGGGCTAAAGGCCGCGTTTCGTGAGCGCCCGTGGCCCGGCGGGACCGGCATGATCGGAAAGGTGATTCAGACGAAAACGTATCAGTGGCGAAAACGTTGCGCGCATCATCCCGAACGCGACCTAAGCAATGCCTTCGCCCATTTGGGCATTCAATCAACGTTTGCGTTGCCGATTGTGCTGGGCGAGCAAGTTTGCGGGATTTTGGTGTTCTTATCCGACAAATCTGAAGCACCCGATCCAGCATTGTTGGAAGTGACCACCAATATCGGCACGCAATTGGGCCGCGTCGTCGAGCGCCGGCGGCTGCAACAGGAACTGATCGACGCCGTCTGGAAACAGCAAAAGCGGTTCGGACAGGAATTGCACGATACATTGGGGCAAGAGCTGGGCGGTATCCGCATGATGGCCGATAGCCTGCGGTGGAAACTCGATTCCCAGAAGGCGCCCGAAGCGGCGACTGTCGCCGAGCTGATTCAATCGATCCACCATCTGCAAACCGGCGTCAGCCGCATGGCGAAGGGGCTGTTTCCGGTCGAGGTCGACCGCGAGGGACTGATGGCCGCCCTCGATGAATTCGCGGATACGATCTCACACCAAGGAGAAACCAAGTGCGTGTTTCGTTGCGAACGGGCGGTTGAAGTGCAAAATAACGACATTGCCACGCACCTGTTTCGCATCGCGCAGGAAGCGGCCAACAACGGCATCCGCCACGGCCGCGCCTCACGAATCGAAATCTCGCTCACTGCTGCCAATGGCGAGCTTGCGTTAAAAATCGAAGACAATGGAGTGGGCATCGGTTCTAAAGAAGATCAATTGCCCAACGGAATGGGATTGCGGATCATGCGTTATCGCGCCGGCGTTATTGGGGGGATGCTCGACGTCGCCCCGAGCCCCGGCGGCGGAACCACGGTCACGTGCACAATTCACAAGGGAAACGGTCATGCAAAAGCTTGAAAAAACCGGCTGGATGCGAATTTTTATCGTCGACGACCATCCGGTCATGCGCCGCGGCCTGGGACACGTCATCGACAGTCTGCCCGACATGCAGCTTGCTGGAGAAGCGGCCCAAGCCGAGGAAGCACTCGAAAAAATTGAACAAGCCGCTCCGGACCTCGTACTGGTCGACATTTCACTGGGCGATCGCAGCGGAATCGAACTCATTAAAGAGCTCCGCTCCCGCTATGACTCGATCAAGATTCTGGTCCTGTCGATGCACGACGAATCGCTCTATGCCGAACGATCGATTCGCGCCGGGGCGTTGGGCTACGTTCACAAAAACGCCCCCACCGAGAGCCTGGTCGAAGGCATGCGCAAGGCGCTCGCCGGCGAAATCGTGCTCAGCCCCAAGATCGCCAATCAAATGCTCCGCCGCGCCGCACGCCGCGACCAGCCCATTTCTTCGCCGGTGGAAACGTTGTCGGATCGAGAACTTGAGGTGTTCGCACTCATCGGCGAAGGCCTGATCACCAAGCAAATCGCCGCACAACTCAACCTCAGCACCAAAACGATCGAAACCTACCGCGAAAACATCAAAGCCAAGTTGGACCTCAAAAACGGCAGCGAACTCATGCGCAACGCCGTGCAATGGGTACTCGAACGCGGTTGAAAACGAGCTGTCGGACTGAGCTCCCTGCATCGCCGCTGATTTCCGGCGGCTTGCGTCTCCCCAGGTGTGTTGCCGCCGCGCCGCGCGATCGGCCATAATACGGTCGCCGGTGCATGATGCACTGTCGCAGCCTCCATGGCCCCTGCCCTTTCCACACCG
>CALFYU010000372.1 GCA_937952455.1 uncultured Planctomycetaceae bacterium | reverse complement strand
GGATGTAGGGGTCCTGATAGGCGGCCCGGCCGATCATCGCGCCGTCGACCTGCTCCAGCTGCTCCGCGGCCGCGTCGAGGCTCAGGAAGACTTCGGCAACATATAGATGGCGCAACAAATAGGGGATCGCCGTTTGGGAATCCAAGATCCGGTTCAGTTCCCCCGCACGTTGCCGCTGCTCGGCGGTCGCATCTTCCGGCAGTAGAGCGGGAAGCGGGAGAAACGTACGCTCGAATTCCGCCAACTTGGCGGCAGCTTCCTCGTCGCGGCCGAGTTTTTGGAGACAATAGTAATGGAAGAACGCAAAGTTCCGCTGATCAACGAACGGAAGCAGACTCTCCTCCGCCTCAGGAGCCGCCGCGGGAAGTTCGGCGGCGGCCTGTTCGTAATAATTTAGCGCCTCGTCATAATTCTTCCGCAACAGATGATAGTGACCGACCTGCGCCCGCTCTTGCGGGTTGACGATCAGCCAGTCGATTTCGCCGGTGTTCACGTCGAAGATCGCCGCCGGATCTCCCTGTTGCAGCCCCCACCGCAGATACTCCGACAAGGCCGAGCGATAAGTCGGCGTAAACGTGAACCACAGCGAAAGCTTCTCGTCCGTCGGCGACCAATGCGGAAACGTCACCCGCATTCCGGAAAAGACCGCATCACCCGTCGCGCTGCCGTCGCCGGGCGCCACATAGACCGCGTCGCGGGCCAACGGCTGCGGGAAAAACAGCAACGCCCAATAGTCGTTCCCCACCTCACGCGACAAGGATTCAGGAACGACATACGCCAACCGGTTGCCGGCCGTGTTCCACCCGGCAAAGCTTCGCACGGGACGATCGGTGACCGGCGGCGATTGTTTACCGTCGAGATCCACGAACCGCAATGCGGGAAAATCTTCGCCGTTGACGAGCGCCAACCGTTCGCCATCGGGCGCCCAATGCACTTGAGCCAACCTGTCCGTTCCGGCAATGAGCGGACGCACGTCGCGCGACTCGGCGTCGCCCACATAGAGCGTGAATTGGCATTCCGCATCCGGCTGCGGCGGAGTCGCTGCCATGACAAACGCGAACTGTCTCCCGTTTTTGGACCAGACCGGGCGTGCCGCGCGGAGTTGTTCGATGGAAGACAATCCGTTTTGCTCTCGGCTGATCGCGGTGTGCGGGACCCGCCACCAATGCATGCCATCGGTTTCGCTGACCCAAATCCCTTGTCGCGACGGCGGCTCGGCGTTGACCGACGCCAGACAGACGAGATAGTTCCCATCGGGCGAAAAATCGACGACCATGTGCGTTGCCGTGTGCGGAAAGATCCGCCGCGTCTCGCCGGATTGAATTTCGTATTCAAACACGCCGTGATGACCGGTCTCGGTCTGGCCAATGAACACCAGCCGCTGCCCGCTGGGATGCCAACGCACGGCCAGGTTCGCGGCGACATAACCGCTGTGCATGCAATTCGCTTTAAACAGCGCGACCGGTTCTGCGACTTGGCCATCGGGGGCGGCCTCGCTCAGCCAACAGGTATAGCGAATCGGCAGGGGCGGAAACCGGCGGCCGTCGGGAGAAAGATCCCAGGGGATTTCGTCGAGCGAAACGGGCTCCGCGTTCTCGTCGGTTTGTTGAATCACGGCGGTGGTGAACACCATCCGCGACTTATCGGGCGACCAGAGCGGCGTGCTGGTGGCCAGCGTATTCTTGTCCGGCCGGAATACCTCTTACAACACACCGGCCTGCGGATTAGCAACGAACAGACCAGAGCCGCCGTGCTGAAATCCGGCGACGGTCCCATCGCCGGAAAACGTGATCGTGCGGTCCTCCTGCACCTGATCGCCGCATCCCCCCATCAAGCAAGGGAGAATGAATAGACAACACAACAGCTGCTCAGCAAGACGGCGGCGCATGGCGATTCCTTGGGAGCATGACGGGGTCTCGGCCGGCAATGGGCCGTGCGGAATCCACGCCTCTATGATCCGCCGCCGGGCGGTTTTATTCCCGAAATTTTCCGAGAAAATAACGTCGCCCCGCGACCATTAGCACGGAAAAATATCCGGCCCGTCGGCAGCACCCGTTTTGAGATCGTGGCTCCGCCACAGATACCAACTGGCGATCGTGGCGTGTGGCCGCCAGGGGGCGGAGAGCTCTTCGCTCACTTTGCGGTCGGGCAATTCATCCAACCGATACAGGCTCTTAATCGCGTTGCGAATTCCCAAATCGTCGTGCGGAAAGACATCCGGCCGGCCGAGACAGAACATCAAAAACATCTGCGACGTCCAGACGCCGATCCCTTTGACCTGCACAAATTCGGCGATCACGTCGTCATCCGACATCCGCCCCACCGCCCGCAGCCGCACCGTCCCGTCGAGTACCTTGGCTGCTAGATCGTGCAGGTACACCGCCTTCTGCGGCGAAATCCCAGCCGTCCGCATCTCGTCGGGCGTTAACCGCGCAATCTTCTCCGCCGTCGGCGCCCCGGGCGCCACCAACCGATCAAACCGCCGGCGAATGCTCCGGGCGGCTAACGTCGAAATCTGTTGCGCGATGATCGAACGAACGAGCATTTGAAACCGCTGCGGCCGCAACTTCATGATCGGCGGCCCGACCGCATCGATCAACGACCGCATCACGGGATCCGTCTTCCGCAAATGACGGCAAGCTTGCTTTAGTTGGGGTTCGGCAAGAGACATGGCAGGATTAATCAGAGACACAACGAATTCAGAAACGTCCTCACGTATTTTGACAAACCGCAAAACAAAGGCAACGCAATCGACTGGTCGCATAAATATGGGGTGGCCGCGATAGCTCTGCTATCGGGGCGGGCGACGCCCGCAAGAAGCCGCAATTACCGCAATCGATTAAGCCGTAACGTCTCAACAACACGGAACGCGGCAACTGCGGCTTCGTGTGCCTGCGGCACACCGATTGCTACGCAATCGCTGCCACCCGGCGATCGTTGTGCGCGGGTCTCCCGACCCCGCATAGGGCGTGACCGCAGGTCTCCAAAGTAGGCGTGAGGCTTGAGGAGCCAGGCTTGATGCCCGGTATGACCACGAAACGCGCGCTCAACTGTTGTACTGCCTACTGCCCTCTGCCTACCGCCTACTCCTTTCGGCCACTGACCACTCGAATTCGTGGTGCGGGGGGCTCCCGCAGCACTCGACGCCGTCACTCCCCCCGCTCCGACCACTGCGTCACGACTGTGACCATCGCTGCACACAGCGTCTGCAGATCCTCCGGCGATATCACCAGCGAGGGGGTAATATAAATCGCGTCGCCGAACGGCCGAATCCAGACCCCCTCCTCCAAAAACCGCTCGCGGAGCCAATTCAGGTGCCGCAACTTGTCGACCTGAATCACACCGACCGCTCCTTTGGACCGCACATCGACCACTCCCGGCAACGAGCGGCAGGGAGCCAACTGTTCGGCGATCGCCGCCTCAATCGCTCGCGCCTGCTCCAATCGCGGCTCGTGCTCAAACAGATCCAACGAGGCATGCGCCGCCGCACAGGCCAATGGATTGGCCATAAACGTCGGACCGTGCATCAGAGCGTGCGCCGGATCGTCGGAGAGAAACGCCTCGAACACGCGGTCGGTCGCCACGGTGGCCGCCATCGGCATCGTGCCGCCCGTCAAGGCCTTGGAGACGGTCATAATATCGGGCACGGCGTCCGATTGTTCGCAGGAAAACATCGTCCCCGTGCGGCCGAAACCGGTGGCGATTTCGTCGGCGATCATCAACACCTCGTGCCGGTGGCAAAGTCGCCGGATCGTGGCCACGGTTTCCGGCGGATGAAACCGCATCCCCCCTGCTCCCTGCACGATCGGTTCCAGCATCACCGCCGCAATTTCGTGGCGATGTTCCCCCAACAGCCGGTCGAGCGCCGCCTGGTAGGCCTCATCCAACGGCAGGTGGGTATTGAACTGCAGCGGCAGAAACCCGCAAAAGTACGCGTGAATTCCGCCCAACGGATCGC
>CALFYU010000371.1 GCA_937952455.1 uncultured Planctomycetaceae bacterium | reverse complement strand
GTGATTGCCGCCGGACAGATAGTCGCGGCCGGCCTGCCCGCTCATGATGTCATTGCCGTCCAAGCCGTAGAGCCGATCATTTCCGCTCCCGCCGTCGATCCGGTCGTGGCCGTCACGTCCGACGATGCGATCGTGTCCATCCATGCCCCACAGCGAATCATTGCCGCCCCCGCCATAGAGCGTGTCGTTTCCGGACTCGCCGTATGCCGTCATTTCAATGTCTGTGCGGTTGACGACGTAGTCATTCCCGCCGCCGGCGAACACTTTGATTTCGTCGACCTTATCCAGGTCGTAGTCTTTGCGCTTCTTCAACTTCCAATTGCCGTCCTTTTCCTGGTAGATCTTGACTTCAACTTCGTCGTGATCGTGGTACTGAATATAGATCCGCTCGGCTTTTTCCGAGCCTTCGACTTCCAACACGCCGTCGTCGAGGTCAATGTCGACACCGGCGGTCATCACGCGGCGATCTTCCAGGTTCTCGAATTGCATCGTTCGTTTCTTGTCAGCGTTCATCGTTTGTGCTCCTTGTGTTTTCGTTTTTCAGTGTTTTGGTTGTTGGGGTTGTCCGTTCCTGCCTTCAGATCACCTTTGCCCCAGGGCCACGGCCAAACGCGGCCGATTTCTTCCAAAAAAAAGCAAAAAACCTAGCCTGCTTGCAGTAAGTTCTTGCGGCGCTGTGAGTTGGCGCTGATAATCGAATGTCGTGCCCCGCCGTTTTTCCCGAAGCCAGAGGCATTTCGTGGAAAGTGATCAGGCTCCACGTTCCGACGTGCTCGAAAACCTGGTGTTTCGCTTCGAAACGGCCTGGGACGAGGGCGATCCGCCGGCGATTGAGGATTTTCTGCCGGAAGCGGGTGATGATCGATGGGCGGTCTTGGTGGAACTGGCGCACGTTGATTTGGAGTTCCGGCTCAAGTCGGGCAACGGCGTCCAGGTCGAGCAATACTTTGCACGCTTCCCCCAGTGGCATGAACATGAAGCGGAAGCCGTGGATTTGATCGTCGCTGAGTTCGATCTCCGTGCCCGCAGCGAGTCCCCCCCTAGCTTGGAAGAATATCGCGGGCGGTTTCCGCACCTATGGGATCAGCTGTTCGAGCGCCTAACGGCGACGCATCGCGCCCTCGGTGAGACGTTGTGCGGCTTGAATTCTCAGTCGTCGAATAATGCGGAACAGACGCAGCCATATCATGGCGGCGCGGACGGGACTTCCCCGTCGAGCGAGCACCACGACGCGTTTCGCTATCGCGTGATCAGCAACCATGCCAGCGGGGGCTTGGGCGACGTTTATCTCGCGCATGATGGTGAGGTCTCGCGGGAAGTGGCGCTGAAGCAACTCAAGTCACAATTTGCCGACGACCCGGACAGCCGCGCGCGATTTCTGCGGGAAGCGGAGATCACCGGCGGCTTGGAGCATCCGGGTATCGTGCCGGTTTATGGCATGGGGGCTTATGACGACGGGCGTCCGTATTATGCGATGCGTTTTGTGCGGGGCGGGAGTTTCAAAGCGGCGATTGAACGATATCACGAAATCGCCGGCGTGCCGGAATTGGAAGGCTTGCGCACATTGAAGCTGCGAAAATTGTTGGCGCGGTTCATCGAAGTCTGTCACGCCATCGATTATGCCCACAGCCGCGGCATCGTGCATCGTGATATCAAACCGGCAAACATCATGCTCGGCAAATACGGAGAGACCTTGGTGGTCGATTGGGGTTTGGCCAAGCCGATCGGCCGCGACGAAACGGCGGTCAAGCACGACGAGGTCACGTTACGTCCACAATCGGGCAGCGGGTCGTCGGCGACACAAGCGGGAAGTGCCGTGGGAACGCCGGCCTACATGAGTCCCGAACAGGCAGCGGGACACGTCAACGACCTGGGACCGGCGACCGACGTGTTTAGCTTGGGGGCCACATTGTATCACCTGCTCACTGGGCAATCGCCGCAGACGTCGTCAGAAGTCCCGGTCGTGTTGAGCCGTGTGACGCACGGCGAGTTTCCCGCTCCTCGGGAGATTCGCGGCGATGTCCCTGCTGGACTGGAGGCGATTTGCCTGAAGGCGATGGCATTTCGACCGGCGGATCGTTATCGAACGGCGGGAGCCATTGCGGCCGATATTGAAAACTGGCTCGCTGACGAACCGGTCGCTGCGCATCGCGAATCGTGGTGGGACCGCTCCCGCCGCTGGATGCGTCGGCATCGCACGATCGTTTCGTCGTCGCTCGTGGCAGCGGTTCTGCTGGTGGGGGTGGGAATTGCCGCGTTTGTTACGTGGGACCGCGCACGGCAACAAAGCCGCAGTCGCCGCGAACAGGCGCAGGCATCAGCCGCTGCTGCGGACCAATCGGCACTCGCCGAGTTGCGCAGCGGGCGCTATTCGTCCGCCGGAGCGATCCTCGACACGGCGCTACACCAATTAGAGACGCAGCCACGGCTCACCGAGGCCCGCCAACGCATCCTCGCACGCAAAAACCTCGTGCAACGGCTCGCTGATTTTCATCGTTTGTCGGCGCAGGCGGAAGAGTCGGCGATCCTGGAAAACGACACTGCCGCCGTTCTCGCGTCGCAATCCGCGCTGGATGCGCTGAATGTCTTTGACGAAGCTGATTGGTGGGCACATCTTCCCGATGACGAATTGACACCTCAACAGGCCGACCGGTTACGCCAGCGGGTCTACGACCAACTCATCTTGCTGACGCTGTTTAAAAGCAAAGCGCTGCTTGCCGATTTCGTGTCGCCGGCGTCCGCCGAGACGAGCCGCGAGTTACTAGAAATCGCCGAATGGGTGCAGCGATTCCGGCACGCGGAATCGATTGCCGCCATGCAAGACATCGCGCGACTTCGATTGGGGCAAGGACTGAATATGCCCGACATATTCAGTCTCAAACCGAAAACCGCCGCGGATAACAACGCCGCCGGCGTCATGGCCTGGAGCATGTCGCAGAGTCAGGTCATCCGCAACGTGACGCTGGCCGGGCGACCCGCCGGTGGAAACTTGAACGAGGTAGCGCGAGATTTTCTCGTCCGTTCTACGGCACTCGATCCGGACCGCTACATGACGATGATCACGCTCGCATTTATCCATGCACAACTCGGTGAATACTCAGCGGCGCGGCAGGCGTGCAATCAATGTATCGTCTTGCGTCCTGACGACTGCCTGTCCTATTGCATTCGAGCGGAAACCAATCTGGCCCAGGCAGCCGACACCGGCGACAAATTGAAGAAGGCGTCGCTACTGCATGCCGCTCTGGTTGATGCCGAGAAAGCCCGCGATTTGAGTCCAGCGACTTACTATGTCCATTGGTACCGCGGTCGAGCGCTGCGCGAGATGGGACAAACGTCCGAGGCGGTCGCTGCATTTGTTGAAGCGATTCGGCTCGAAAAACAGGCGGTACAGGATTCGACCCGCGTGCTCAACAAGCATTTTGAAGCGGTCCAGGAGACGCGGGAGTACGCACGGGAACTGGTGCGCGCCGATCCGGACAACGCCGACTTTTGGTCGCTGCTGGCAACGGCGGCGCTGTCGCTCGGCCGCTACGACGAAGCGGCGGACGCGGCAAGCTGCGTGTTGGCCATTCGGCCAGATGACTCAGCGGCGCTCGCCATTCGCGGAGCGGCCGCGCTGCGCGGCGGGAATGTCGCATCGGCGCGAGATGACTGTCAGGCTGCGCTTGATCGTGATGGCGAGCATTATGCAGCCGCGGCCGGACTGGCGCACACTTTGCAGCAACTGCGGCATTTTCCGTCGGCGCTAGAGGCCTATGCGCGTGCGGCGTCGTTGGCGAAGACCGACTGGCAGGTCGCCGAAATGGACGTTGGGCGGTGCGCGACTCTCATGCAAATCGGAGATTTCGCTGCGGCCGCCGACGCGCTGCGCACGGCATTGGCCCGCGATCCGAGTTGCAACGTTGATGCAGTCCGCCAAATGGCTGCCAAACCCAGAGCACAGCCGGTGAGGAACATCATCGACGGTCGACGGGATGGATTGAAGTTCGGCGATTCTTCGTCGGCGCGGCGTGCTCGGG
>CALFYU010000370.1 GCA_937952455.1 uncultured Planctomycetaceae bacterium | reverse complement strand
GCCCGCACAGCGAGAATCCCCGTAAACGGGAATCGGGGCGAGCCGCGCACCCGATCATCACCCCGCCGTAAACGGCGGGGCTAATACCGCTGGCGCGGAGAAGCCCGGTGAACCGGGCTGTTTGCAGAATCAATCATGCGGCATCGCATTCCCTAAATCTTCTTGACGAGATCAATAACCTAGCAACCAACAAACCCTCGAGAGCACAACCATGATCAAACCCCTCAATATCGGCCTGATCGGCTACGGATTTATGGGCCGCGCGCATTCGAATGCCTATCGCCAGGTCAGCCAGTTCTTTGATCTCGAATATCGTCCGGTGCTCAAAGCGTGTTGCGCCCGCAAAGAGGAGAAAATCAAGGGCTTTGCCGAGAACTGGGGCTGGGAATCGTATGAGACCGATTGGCGGAAATTGATCGAGCGGGATGATATCGAAGTGATAGATATCGGATAGCACAAAAATAAGCACCACGACATGGCGATCGCCGCTGCGGAAGCGGGCAAGATGATCCTCTGCGAAAAGCCGCTGGCGATGGACGTCGCCGAGGCCGAAGCGATGACGGAGGCCGTGGAAAAGGCGGGCGTGGCGACGATGGTCTGGTACAACTACCGCCGCGTACCGGCGATCACGCTGGCTCACCAATTGGTCGAAGAAGGCCGCATTGGCCGGCCGTTTCACTATCGGGCTACCTATCTGCAGGACTGGACGATCGCTGAAGACGTGCCGCAAGGGGGAGCGACTTTGTGGCGGTTGGATGCGGCGGTCGCCGGCAGCGGCGTGACGGGGGACCTGTTGGCGCACTCTATCGACACGGCGATTTGGCTCAACGGCCCGATCGTCTCGGTCAGCGGCGCGACGGAGACGTTCGTCAAAGAACGCGTGCATCAAGACACCGGCGAAGTACAGCCGGTGAGCATCGACGACGCCTGCATGTTCCTCGCCCGTTTTGAAAACGGCTCCATGGGGACGTTTGAAAGCTCACGTTATGCCCGCGGCCGCAAGAACTACAACACGTTCGAACTCAACGGGGCCGACGGGTCGGTCTTTTTTGATCTTGAGGATCCGCAGATTCTGCAGTTCTTTGAATACGCCAATCCGACCACCGGCAAAAAAGTCGAAGACCACCTCACTGGCTGGCGGCGAATTCATGTGACGAACTTCGAGCATCCCTATATGGACCGCTGGTGGGTGCCAGGCTGTACGATCGGCTACGAGCACACGTTCACCAATGCCTTGGCCGATTTTCTCAAAGGCCTCGAAACCGGCGAGCCGGCGCATCCGACGTTTCGGGATGCACTGCAAACTCAGAAAATCTGCGACGCCGTCCTGGAGAGTGCCCGCGAACGGATTTGGATCGACATCGAGTAGCAGCGGACCGTTCGCCAAGCCGCCTTCGAGGTTGGAAAATTCGAAATCCGAATATCGAAATCCGAAACAAATTCAAAACAAAAAACTCCAATGATCAAAACACTTTTGGACTTTGGTCATTGGAGTTTGTTTAGGATTTCGGATTTCGTGCTTCGGATCTGACCGCCACGAAATATGGGCGACCCGCACTCACTGTCTCGGCGGCAGCATCTTCACCAGCACCACGGTCGCCCAGCTTCCGGCGGCGACGGAGATGAATTGGTCCTTGCCGTGCGGATAGCCCGTCTCGAAGTAGGTCTGAAACGGCTTGGCGCGGCTGGCGACGTGCCATGACCCGTCTTCGAGTTGGCTGTCGAGCAAATACCGCGCGGCCGCGCGGGCTGCTGGAACGTCATTGGAAATTGCGTCCGTGTCGAACAGTGCTGCCAGCACCGTCGCCGTCGCGTAGGGATCGCTTTGCAGAGAACTGTTCTGCGCCCAACCCCCGTCGGCCCGCTGTTGCTCCAGCAGTTCGCGGCCTCCCCCGGCGATGATTTCTTTGTCGACGCCAATTTCATGCAGGGCACGCAGGCGAAACACGCGATCTTCCGTATCGACCGGGCTGTCGGTGAGCAGCCAATCGCGGATCGTCTCGATGCGACTAGCGATCCGCGGTTGTTGTTCCGGCGTGCCGTATGAATTGAGGCCGCGGAGCGCAACGAACGTTGTGGTAAAATCGCTCCCCGACGAGGGGGGACGACTGCCGGGGTGGGACCAGCGGTTTTGATCCTGTTGATACTGCAGCAAATACTCCGTCACGGCCGCGGTCGTTTCATTTGCCGGATGGCCGCCCGCTTCAAGGGCCCACAGCGCATATCCGGCCGTGATCACTTTTCCACCCTGTCCTTGTCCTTTCAGGTAACCTTCCTTGCCGCGTGACAGATGCGCAGCCGTGTGGTCCAGTTGCCGGGTCAGATTTGCCGCGTCGACTGTAAACCCGCGATCCCGAGCCGCAACCAGTGCCAGCACCGGCAGCGTCTGATTGTGGCAGGTAAAACAAGTCCTCTCCTCGGCCGATCCGGCCGACGCCCGCTCCAATAGCGGAATCGAACGGGCGATCGCCGCACGAATTTCCCCGACGCCGGGATCCGCATCGCCGGCAAACAATCGTCCCGGCACGATCACGGCAACTAAAGCGATCGCCGTCCCCAGCCCGCTGCGGATCATGGCCGACTCCTTACAGGTCCAAAACCTGGTCCATTTGCTGCGCGATGTCCGCCAAACGCTGACGGTCGCCGCCGGCGACTTCGGCGGTCGCCCAGCCGGTGTAATTGATCTTTGCCAGTTCATCGCGAACCTTGCCCCAATCGACGCTCCCCTCGCCGAGCGGCTTGGCAAACCCTTTGCGCATTCCTTCGTTCATGGCGACCGTCAGGTCATATTCCTTGATGTCCAGCTTTTTGACCCGCGGCCCCAGGACTTCGATCCAGTGCTGCGGCCAGCCCCAGCGGACGACATTGCCGACGTCAAAATAACACTGAACGTACGGGCTGCCGATCTCGTCGATGAACTTTGCCATCCCCAGCGGCTCAATCAGATACGTGGCCCAGACGTTTTCGATCAGAATCGAAATCTCCTTTTTCTCCGCATGGTCCACGGCGCGGCGGATGATCTCCTGCGTTTCGCGGTAATTTTGCAGATAGGGGATCTTGGTGTCATAGCGCACCACATGCAAAACGGAGGTCGCCCCATAAGCGGCCGCCTGGTCGATGGCACTCACAATGTCCGGATTGGCGGAATTGACAACGCCGTGCACGGGGAAATCCAGCTTCTCGCTCGCGCGGGCGATCGCCGCTACTTCGGCGGCTTGCTCCGGTTTGAGCATCGCCCGCGGTTCGACCCCGTCATATCCCAGATCCTTCAGTAGCTTCAGTTTCTCCTCCGGCGAATCGTCCCCGGCGATCATGTGGTACTTGACCGCTTTTTTGATCTTGTCGGTGAATTGCCCCGCACGTACCGGTGCGGGCGAACCGCAAACCGCAGCCGCCACACCGCCCACCAGCGCAGCTTGGGCCGTTGTGGTCATAAATCGTCGCCGGTCAATCGGCTCATGCATTGGCATTTCCCTAATGATGTTTGGATCGAGTTTTGTAGGATGCGTCGCGACGCACCTTTCAATGTAGGACGACAGACGCCCCCAAGCGAATCAACCTCGCGCCATGACGCAACGTGCTAAACCCTCAAGACTGTAACCTCAGGCCTCAAGCCTCCCCTGAGTAGTCGCCGCACGCAGCGTCGGCTATGCTGTGATACTGAGACATAAGCGTTCATCGCAATTGTATCGTCATCGGCCGACGGATGCCAAATTCGCGACTCCAACACTCCAACCAGTGACCAGGGGAGTAAACATGCCGGACAGCAAACCGCAACACCAAGCAATCACTCGACGGGGATTCTTAGGGACGACGTTGGCGACGGGCGCCGCCACGTTTGCCGCTCCGGCGATCTTGCGGGCGCGGAATCTAAATGACCGCTTAAATATCGCCGTCGTCGGTGCCGGGGGACGTGGGGCGTCGAATTTGAGCAATGTGCAATCGGAAAACATCGTCGCCCTGTGCGACGTCAACGAGAATAACTTGGGTGCGGCAGCGGAGAAACATCCGCAGGCGAAGCGGTACGTCGACTTCCGCAAGATGTACGAAGATCCGGGAGCTTTCGACGCCGTCGTGGTCAGCACCTGCGAACACACGCACGCATTTGCCACGATGCCCGCCCTGCAATTGGGCAAACACGTTTATTGCGAAAAGCCGCTGACGTACAACATTTGGGAAGCCCGCCAAATTCGTGAAGCGGCCGGCCGCGCCAATGTGGCGACGCAGATGGGCACACAAATCCATGCCGGCGACAACTATCGCCGCGTGGTGGAGTTGATCCAATCCGGCGCGATCGGCGCGGTGCGCGACGTCCATGTCTGGGTTTCGCGGGCCTGGGGCTGGCATGAAAGCGTCGAAGCGGCCAAAGAGGCGGGGGACCAATTCCTCGTCGTCGAACGTCCGCAGACCCCCGAAGAGGTGCCGGCCGGTTTGAATTGGGACCTGTGGCTCGGCCCCGCCCCCAAGCGGCCGTTTCACTCGGCCTATTTCCCCGGGCCGAAATGGTATCGTTGGTGGGACTTCGGCAACGGCACGATGTCGGACCTGGGAAGCCATTGGATTGATCTGCCGTTTTGGGCGCTCCAACTCGATCATCCACTGACCATTGAAGCGGAGGGTCCGCCGCCGCATCCGGAAATCGCACCCGCTTCGATGCAGGTCGTCTACGAATACGGTCCGCGCGGGGACCTGCCGCCCGTACGGTTGTCGTGGTATCAAGGCACCTACAAGCCGCAGCTGTGGCAGGAAGCTCAAATCCCGCGCTGGGGCAGCGGAGTGCTGTTCATTGGTGATAAGGGCATGCTGCTTTCCGACTACGGCAAACACGTGCTGCTGCCGGAAGACAAGTTCGCTGACTTCCCCCCGCCGCCGGAAACGATCGCCAAATCGCGGGGCCATCATGCGGAGTGGATTCACGCCTGCAAGACCGGCGCGCTGACCACATGCAACTTCGAATACGCCGGCTGGCTGACTGAGGCCAATCACCTCGGCAACGTCGCCTTCCGTACCGGCAAAAAGTTGGTATGGGACCCCGAAAACTTGCGCGCGACCAACGTCCCGGAAGCCGAACCGTATATCCAACGCGACTACCGCAAAGGCTGGAAATTGACCTAATACATCGATCGTCGGGTGAGTCGCGACGCACCTTTCAATGCAGGACGATTGATCTTCCTTGCAGTAACAACTCACGCCGCGCCGAAAATCCCGTTGCGACCATGGCGCCGCCGCGCGAGCCCCTACGAATAGCAAATACAGAATGACATATCCCGAAAGGTTGTTTGAAATGAAACGATTTTGTAGTTCGATGTTCTTGCTCGCGGCGGTGATCTGCGGCGGCGTATTTGCTGCCGAACCGGAGACGCCCCAGGGCTTTCGCGCATTGTTTAACGGCAAGGACCTCACCGGTTGGCATGGCGACAACCCGCATCAAACCGCCAAGGCTCCGTCTGAGGAGCAAAAAGCGTCCATCGATGCGCAACAGGAAGAATACCTGGCGCATTGGCGGGTCGAAGATGGTGAGCTGGTGAACGACGGTCACGGGCCGTATGCCACCACTAACGAAGAGTTTGGCGACATCGAACTGCTGGTCGACTACAAAACGGTCCCGCTGGCAGATAGCGGGATTTATCTGCGGGGGACGCCGCAGGTGCAAATCTGGGACTACTCGGAAGCGGGGGGTAAATGGGATCGGGGCGCCGATAAAGGTTCCGGCGGGCTGTTCAACAACAGCCCCGACGCGCCCGGCAAACATCCGCTCGTTTTGGCCGATCGCCCGTTCGGCCAGTGGAACCACTTCCGCATTCTCCAGGTCGGCAGCCGGACGACGGTCTACCTCAATGACAAGCTGGTCGTCGACAATGCGATCATGGAAAACTACTGGGACAAGGACCGCCTGGCGCCGCTGCCGCCGCGGGGGCCGATTCACCTGCAAACGCACGGCGGCGAAATCCGCTGGCGGAACATCGCCCTACGCGAGATCCCAGCCGAGGAGGCCAACAAGCTGCTTCGCGGCGACGACAAGGCAGCCGGGTTCACGTCGCTGTTTAACGGCAAGGACCTCACGGGGTGGACCGGCGGGGTGGACAGCTACGAGGTTGTCGACGGCGTGCTCCGCTGTAAGGAGGGATCGGGCGGCGTACTGTTCACCGAAGAGGAGTACGGCGATTTCGTAGCTCGCGTGGAATTCAAACTGCCGCCGGGCGGGAACAACGGATTGGCGATTCGCTACCCCGGCGAAGGCCGCGCATCGACTGAGGCGATGACCGAACTGCAGATCCTGGACGACACCTCCGAGAAATATTCCAAACTCGATCCCCGGCAATATCACGGTTCGATCTACGGCATGGTCCCCGCCCATCGCGGGTACCTGCGGCCGGTCGGCGAATGGAACTATCAGGAGGTGACCGTCAAAGGCTCGACGATCAAGGTCGAGCTCAACGGGACGGTGATCGTCGACGCCGACGTCAGCCAAGTCACGGAATTCAAGGACGATGATCCGCATCCCGGCAAAGACCGCAAGACGGGCTACTTTGGTTTCACCGGCCACCGCGACCCGGTCGAATTCCGCAATATCGCCATCAAGCGACTGGACTGACCGATCGATCGCGACGATCGCTCCGCTGAGAGCGCAATTCCCGAGTCGTTTTCCCTGGGGTACTGCGACGTGCTGAAAACTCACTGCAGAGAACGCCGAGCAGCGCAGAGATTGTGGCACCGAGAATCGAGAGATCAAATCCTTCTCCGCGTTTCTCTGCGACCTCTGCGGTGAGGAATTGAGGGCAGCACTGGCAAGCGATTCGCCAAGGAAAGCATTCCCCCGCTTGGCCGGCGATTACGAGGGAAAGGAAACGCTGCTCGCCGGTCACCAGCGGAAACGGGCAGCTCGAAATCGAGCGAGGCTCGCATCCGCCGGCAACCGGCGACGATTCGCCGAGGAAGGACCACCCAGAGACTCCGTCTCCGACATCCTCGGCAGGAAACAACGCAGCGAAAAGCGTATTTCGTAGGACCAGTTTCAAAACCCGGTTGCGCCTGTTGGAGCATCGACCGCGCAAGTGTTTGTGTAATGCGTCAGAGGGTTTTGAAACCAGCTGTAGTTTCTTTGACGGCCTACTTCTCGGCCGTGGCAGTGGTGACCTCGCCGTGAGCGGTGAACTGCACCGGCTCGTCCATGCCTTTGATTGTTATCGTGAAGGTCTCGGAAAATTTGCCGGTCTTATTCGAAGGGACATAAGACAACGGCAGAACGTGCACCGGCTTGGTCGTCGTCGGCAGTTGCACCTGGTAAGAGGAGTCCCCTGATTCGCTTTCGATCTTTTCGATTTCGAACGGCTTACGACCCCGCAAGACGACGTTCTTTGTTCGTTTGCCGCTACCGGCCGTCAACACGCCGAACGACACGTCCCGCGGTGTCACGGTAATCTCGGCTTCGACCTGCCCTTCCACAAGCACGGGAACTTGTGGACTATTGGCGTCGTCGGTGATCAGCACTAGCAGACTGCGCAAATCGCCGACCGGGGCGTCTTCTTTTAGGTCCACCACAAGATCGTAATTCACGCGGCCTTCACTGCGGTCCTTTTCGATCACTTTCGCGTCCATGTACGGATTTTTGGTTTCGACCTTCAGGATTTTCCAGTCAGAACGGCCGGCGTAGGCGATGCCGATTTTCTTCTGCGATCCGCTCCCTTTGGCGACATTTCCGAAGTTCACCATGCCGGGGGTCAGGACCACGTCGGTGCGAATGTAAGCGGTGATCGGCAAGCGAACCTCGGCATAGGCGGGGGTGTCGAAGGTCACGATCAGATTCGAGTCTTTGCGGCGGGTGAACTTGCGCGTGTCCATCGAGACTTCGATGTAGGCGACCTCGCCGCTTTCCAGCAGGTCACGGCTGGGACGCGCCGCCGTACAGCCGCAGGTCGTCCGCGTGTTGGCAATGTGCACTTGCTGCGTGGTGTTGTTGGTGATTTTGAAGCGATAGGTGGCGTCCGCCCCCCGCGCGATGACACCGAAGTCGTGACTTTGCTTCTCAAACATGGCCTCCGCCCAACCGGGGCTTTGCGCCGACGCGGGGGCCGCACAAGCCAGAAATCCGATCGCCAGAAACAAAGAAGATCGCAGAGTCGTAAGGCGCATAGCTGAGTCTCGTTCGGGCGAACTCCATACAGCTCGCCTTCGACTTGAGTTAGAGGACCGGCCAGAAAGCGGTTCCGTGCGTTGACCGGGAGTTCTTGGGGCGGCGCTCAACTGCCATCGCGGCCGCCGCACAAACATCTCATAAGGTTTTTGATGTCATCGACATCAGTCGCCGATGAGGTTAGTGGGTCCCTCTTAAAATGTCAATGTGCCGCCGCTTACAGTGCGCCGAGACTGCAATTCACGTACAATCGCTTCGACGCGACCCCGTGTCGCCCTGGAAAACAACTTGGGCCTCGCGGTGGAAATCTCTGTCGCTGGAAAACTGGCCCGATTGCGGGTTTTGAGCTAGGTTTAATGAGAGATTTGGCCGTTTTCTCGCTCGAGGAGCGCTCATGAAGAACTTGGCAGACCACTATGTGACGCAATTGCTCGACACCCTACAGGTGATGACGACGCAGGACTATGCGCACGTCGCTCTTGCCCTCGTACTGGTCGGGTGGGCCATCACGCGAGTGAAATGAGAGAAAGCCGCCTCCTTGCTAAAAAAAGTCAGGCAACCCCGTCACCCCAAAACGCGGTCAAGCAGCGCAACCGCGATAGTCGATACCAACCGACAGCGTTTGTGATTTCGGCTTACTTGGGGGAGACGGCACCATGCGTCACGTCTTGGCGCTAATATTCGCGACAATCTTGCTCACGGCGATCTCGGGCTGCAGCAGCGGCCCGATCAGCAACGCCTATTACCAGAGCGTCGACGATTTCAACGACCACGTCAGCGACACGGTCCATTTCGACGATGTGTACTACTGGTACTGCCGCGATTGTGGCTGCCGCAAGCTGGTCCCCTTCGGTAACTGCTACTAAGGGACGTCGCGGATGAGACGGTGAAAAACCGGCCACCAAACAAAAAACGCCGGGATTCCGGCTCGCGGGCGCTGAAGCCGGAAAGTCCGGCTTGGAAGACCAACGGCGGCTGACGACGTCGTAGGGTGAAGTAAATCATTGGGGTGTTTCTGGGTCAGGAATCCCCCGGAGACATCGCCGCCGCCGCAAAAAGCCTATAGTTCGCACACCACGCGATTCGCGCCGCGTGGGGGACTTCTAGCAGGGAACCGCCCCGGTCGCGGACTTGGCGGCGCACCCCTCGTTGATGAACGTCTCGGCCAGTTCGGCGCGGAGCACGCGGACGTGCCCCGGGGCCTCAATCCCCAGCCGCACCGTGCCGCGACCGCACTGTATCACCTTGACTACAATTCCATCTCCAATCTGTATCGCTTCGTTCCTCTTTCTGGCAAGTACCAGCATCGCTCCCCTCCTGTGTTGGTGGATCACGTTTTGGTCAAACGCGGGACAACTGAGTTTGCTGCCGAGGCTCCAATCCGCCTCGTGCGTCAGGCAATCCTTTGCATCAGCGAACTGCGTGCCAGAGGAGTTCATCCCTCGTCCTCCCGAATTTTTGAGATAATACAACTGTTTGTTAAGGGGCAGTTTGCGGATTGTGAAAAACGCAAGAATTCCCGCTCCGCGCACAATCCCCCCACATCCAGCCGGGGAGGTCTTGCAATTCCTAACGCAAACCTTACAATCCGCCCCGCGATCCCGTGCCGGCAAGCCGGATTTTGGGGCGGATCAGACTCGCATCACTGTTCGCATGTATATATACCTTGAATGCGAGGTTGGCAAGCCCAATTTGGGGAAAATTTTTGCTGTAAGTTCGCCCCACTCGGGAAGCGGGAACTCTGACGTCGGGGGTGGGCGGCACACTGGGAGAGACGGAGGGCAGACCGGCTTGTACGACGGCTCCGCGGCTTGCATTCGAGGCGCGGCCGATTATACTTGTCGCTCCCCCCGGATTTCTTTAAATGTAAGTCAACTTAAGGGTAGCGTCATGAGTCGGAGTTGTGATGTTTGCGGCAAGACCGCTCAGAAGGGCAATTCGGTGACGCAACGGGGTAAACAGCAGTATTAGGGCGGAAACGGGCGTGAGACCACCGGAATTGCGCGGCGGCTGTTCAAGCCCAATTTGCAGAAGATTCGCGTGCAAGAGGGGGGCAGCACCGTCTCCAAACGGGTCTGCGTGCAATGCATCCGCAGTGGCCGCATTCAAAAGGCGGTCGTCCGCAAGCCGTTCTCTCTGCCGGAAAGCTAGCACTCGCACGCACCGTGCTCGAATCCGATTTTGCGTATCTCCAGAGTCCGGCAGCGCCATGACGACCGAACTGAGCCGCGAGGAAATCCAGCGCGTCGCCGTGCTGGCGCGCCTCAAGTTGACCGAGGCGGAAGTCGACAGTCTGGCGTCCGAGTTGGCGCAAATCCTCGGCCATATGGAACAACTGAACGAGTTGGATACCGATGACGTCGAGCCGATGGTGCACGCCATCGAGTTGCAGAATGTGTTTCGCCCGGACGAGATCCGCGAATCGCTGCCCCGAGAAGACGCCTTGTCCAACGCCCCGAAATCGGACGGCCGGTATTTTCAGGTACCGCAGATTTTGGAAGGCAACTAGAGGCCGCAATCGTCGAAGCACGAAATGCGAGATCCGAAACAAATACAAAGCTCCAAAATTCGAATGTTCCAAGAACGTTTGTGGTTTTGAGCATTTGGATTTGTTTCGGATTTCCAATTTGATCGATATGAGCAGCCAATAACGTTCGCAAGTTTTACGACCACTCTTGCTTCGAGACCCCCAACCATGTCTATCGCCGGTGCCACTGCTGCGGAATTGTTGGCACGTATGGAGCGGGGGGACACCAGCAGCGAAGAAGTCACGGCGGCCTACCTGGATGTCATCGATGCACACGACGGCGAGGTCCGTGCGTTTGTGCACGTCGATCGCGGGGCCGCGCTCGAGCGAGCACGGGAGATCGATTGCAAGCGGCAGTCGGGGGAAAAGCTGGGGCTGCTGGCCGGTTTGCCGGTGGCAGTGAAGGATGTGCTCTGCACGCGCGGCGTGCGGACGACCTGTTGCAGTAAGATGCTGGCGAATTTTGTGCCCCCCTACGACGCCCATGCGGTCACGCTGCTGCACAATGCCGACGCCGTGCTGATCGGCAAAACGAATATGGACGAGTTCGCGATGGGATCGTCGACGGAGCACTCCTGTTTCGGGGCGACTCGCAATCCCTGGGACCTGGAACGTGCTCCCGGCGGATCGAGCGGCGGATCGGCTGCGGCGGTGGCGGCGCAAATGGCGCCACTGGCGGTCGGGACTGACACCGGCGGATCGATTCGGCAACCGGCCGGTTTTTGCGGCGTGGTGGGGATGAAGCCGACGTATGGCCGGATATCGCGGTACGGGCTCGTGGCCTTTGCCAGTTCGCTGGACCAAATCGGCCCGTTCGCGAATGACACGACCGGAGCGGCCCTGCTGCTCGAAGCGATGTCGGGTTATGACCAACGCGATTCGACATGCATCAATACGCCCGTGCCCCCTTACAGCAAGACCGTCGAAGAACCGCTGACGGGCCTGAGAATCGGCGTCGCCAAGGAGCATTTCGTCGACGGGCTGGACAAGGAAGTCGAGTCGGCGATTAACGCGGCCCTGGACGTCTATGAGGCACAGGGAGCCGATATCCGTGAGATCAGTTTGCCGCATTCGCAGTACGCAGTCTCGGTCTATTACCTGATTGCGCCGTCGGAAGCGTCTAGCAACCTGGCGCGGTATGACGGCGTGCATTACGGCCATCGGGCGGCATCGTTCGAGAACATGGTCGACATGTACGCCGCCAGCCGCGGCGAAGGGTTCGGGCATGAGGTCAAACGGCGGGTGATGCTGGGGACCTATGCGCTGTCGGCCGGGTATTACGATGCCTATTACCTCAAGGCGCTGAAAGTGCGGCGCTTGATTCGCGAGGATTTCGACAAGGCTTTCCAGCAGGTCGACGTCATCCTTTCGCCCGTCTCGCCAACCCCCGCGTTCAAACTCGGCGAGCATGACGACGATCCGCTGGGGATGTATTTGGCGGACGTCTATACGATCGGCGCGAATCTGGCGGGATTGCCGGGCATTTCTGTCCCGGCCGGGATGAGCTCGGGGGGATTGCCGATCGGGCTGCAGTTGCTGGCGCCGCCGCTGGAAGAAGAACGGGTGTTGCGCGCCGCGCGGATGTTCGAACGGGAGACACGCCGGCCCCGGCAGCGGGCTCCACTGAGCGGCCAGGCGGGTTGACACTCAGCAAATGCGCGTTTGTGGCCCGTGATGCGGGGGATCTCGGATTGTGGCACATCTCACGTGCACTTGGCGGCAATTCCTTTTTTCGGCGGGCGCCCGCCGGCGCTTCTGCGGAGTGGAGCGTCAAGATTTGCCGGCGGACGGCGAATCGTCACGGAGAACAAAATTTTGATCCAATCGCGGATTTTGGTCGTTTGCGAATACACAGGCACGTTTTTTTTGTAGACTCATACGTCACGTACCGTCCGAACGGAGGGACACTTGGTTTCAAGTCATAGCGCAGG
>CALFYU010000369.1 GCA_937952455.1 uncultured Planctomycetaceae bacterium | reverse complement strand
TCTCGGCCGCTTGGGCATCGTCTGCAGCCGGCGCGGTCTGTCCCAAAGACAGACCGATCAACAACATTCCCGCCAGTGTGTACCTTTGCATGAGAACATTTCCTCCCGCAAACAGACGCGTGGTGTGTGTACTTACCGCCGGCGCAGGGCGGCCACTTCGAGTATAACAACGCGATGGACCCCTGAAAAATGGCGAGGCGGCTATTGCAGCTTGCCGCGTCCCAGAATCGGCCAGACCGTTTCCAATTGGTTGTTCCGGAAACCAAAAAACTCATCGTGCAGCACCGTGGTAAAATCGCCGTAACCGACGACCAGTTCGACTTTATCGCCGATTTTCAGCCGTTGCGACTCGGGGCCCAGTTTCAACTCGCAATGCTCGGCGCTCAACCGTACCACCTCCGCGTCTGGTTCGCCGGCGACGACTGGCATGTGGATGTCGGGGTTCATCGTCTTGCGGCCGCAATCCAAGATCGCGCGCTCCAATTGCGGGCGGCTGACCACCGTAGCCAACACGGTCAACGCATACTCCAGATCCGCCACTTGGCAGCGGTTGCGGTAGAACGGGTCCATAAAAATCCCGCCTCCCGCCTGCAATTCGGTGATGCCCGGGCACTGAGCGGTGATCTGATACGAACCCGTGCCGCCGGCGCTGACGATCTCGCACGGCATACCGGCGTCGCGAATCGACTCCGCGCAACCGACCAGCACTTTCATCGCCGATCGAATCTTCTCCTCTTTCTCCGCCAAATCGGGCAGCGTGAGCAGGTGTCCCTCGTAACCCATGATGCCCGCCAGCTCGACCCCCTCCAGCTTGTCGATCGCCTGAGCCAGCGCAAGCGTGTCGGTGCCGGGACGAATGCCGACGCGGTTTAGGCCGATGTTCACTTCGACCAGCACGCGAACCGTCACACCCCGCCGCCGGCAAACAGCCGCCAACGGCTCGACCTGCGCATAGTGGTCGTAAGCCACAATCGGGTCGGCCCAGCGGCGCATGGCGGCAATCCGTTCCAGTTTGCGTTCACCGACTACCATGTTGGCAATCAAAATGTCCCGCACCCCCCCTTGGGCCATCACCTCCGCCTCAGAGGTCTTCGGACAGGTCGTACCGATGGCCCCCGCCTCGATCTGCCGCATGGCGATGGCGGGCGTCTTGTGGCATTTCGAATGCGGCCGCCAATTCACCCCGTGTTCCCGGCAATAGCCCGCCATCTTGTCGATGTTGGACTCCATCGTGTCCAGATCGATGCACAAAATGGGGGTGTCGAACGAGAACTTGTCGGCGCCGAAAACGTATTGGGACACGGTGGTTGCCTCGGGTGGGGTGGGGGGGTGAATCGTGGTGGGGCGGATTTCCGTTGATTGTGCGCGACCCGCCGGCTTTGCCGGCGGGTAATTTTGTGTCGCATCGATCGTAGCGAGGCACCCCGCCGCGTCACAAGTCAATCGGCGTCAAACGGAACGCCCGTGATCCGCGATACCTCGCGCAAGTCATTGACGACCGGCATGACCAGCGGAATGCCGTGGGCGCGGCGCTCTGTCTCTGCCGCTCGTTCGGGGTCGCCGGGGATCTGCACGCCGGGGGTGCCCGCGGCGGGTTTGGTGGCGCGGAAGGTGCGGATCCATTCGTCGATCCGCGTCTTGAACTCGTGCGGATCCATGAACCCCGCGATCTGCATCGCCCCGAAGAAATGCCCCAGCCCCTTGCCGACCTCTCGATCACGCTGCGCGACGCGGTCACGCATCACAAATTGTGGGGCGAACGGGCCCCAATTTGCGCCCCCCAACACCGCGGTGAGGATGTCCACCATTGCCGACAGGCAATACCCCTTGTGCCCGCCGCGATCGCGGTTTGAGCCGACCGGCAGCAGCGCTCCGCCGTCCATCATCGCCTCGGGCGACGTGGTTTCCACTCCCGTCTTATCGATCGCCCAACCTAGCGCCAGCGGCTGTTGCTTGCGGTCGGCCATTTCAATCTTGCCGAAGGCGACGGCGCTGGTCGCGAAATCCATCACGATCGGCGGTTCTTCGCAGCCGGGAAAGGCGATGGCGATCGGATTGGTCCCCAACATCCGCTCCGCACCCCAGAGCGGGGCGACCATTCGCGAACTGTTGGTCATCGCCCAGCCGATCAGATCCCGCTCAAGCGCCTGCAGCGGGTAATATCCCGCGATGCCGAAATGATTGGTATTGTTCACGGTCACCCACCCGCTGCCGACCCGTTCGGCTTTGTCCATGGCGATCTCGTTGGTCCGCGGGCCGATCACCAACCCCAGGCCGTTGTCGGCGTCGATGGCGGCAGTGCTAGGGGTTTCGCAGAGAATCTTCAAATTCGGCCGCGGATTGATCAGCCCCGCTTTGAGCAGATCAACATAGGCCAACAGCCGCGCCACCCCGTGCGATTCAATCCCCCGCAGGTCGCTGGCCGAGAGTACGAGCGCCGCCTGCCGAGCATCGGGAGCGGGAATGCCGAAATGCTCGAAGACTTTCGCGGTGAAGTCCTCGAGATACTCGTGTGAAAACGTGCGTGTTTCCGGTGTCTGTGCCATGCGCGCTGATTCGCTCGTACTGTTAGAATCGCGTCGCCAACTTCTCGGCGATTAATTTTCCGATATTCAGCGAGGCGGTTGCCGCCGGGGAAGGGGCGTTGCCGATGTTGACGATCCGCTCGGTTTCGTCGATCAAAAAATCGTCCACCATCGCCCCGTCACGGGTGACGGCCTGGGCGCGGACGCCGGCAGGAGCTGTCACTAGATGTTCGCTGCGGATCCCCGGCACCAGCCGCTGGAGCGCCTTGACGAACGCCGCTTTGCTGACCGACCGCCACATCTCGCCGGCGCCGACCCGCCAATATTTGGCCGCCAACTTCACAAAGCCGGGGTAGGTCAGCGACTCCGCTAGATCATACAGATTGACGTTCGTCTTGCGATACCCCTCGCGGGCAAAGGCCAACACGGCATTCGGACCGCACTCCACGCCCCCTTCGATCATCCGCGTGAAGTGCACACCCAAAAATGGAAAGCTGGGGTCCGGCACCGGATAAATCAGCGTCTTGCACAAATGTTGCGCTTCGGGTTTGAGTTCGTAATACTCGCCGCGAAACGGCACGATTTGCGCCGACGGCTTTTGGCCCCCCAGTTTGGACACGCGGTCGCAAAAAAGCCCCGCGCAGTTCACGAGGTACCGTGCTTCCCATTCGCCGGCCGTCGTCTCCACGACCACACGCTCGCTGCCCGGCGTGATGGCTGTCACGCGGGCACCGGTTTGAACGTGCCCCCCGCGCTCGATGACGATCTCCGCCAGCCGGCGGCAGACCTGGCGGTAATTCACGATCCCCGCTTCGGGAACGTGGATGGCCTGGATGCCGGCGGCGTGCGGTTCGAGTTCGTGCAGCCGCTCGCGGCCGATCATTTCGCACTGCACGCCGTTGGCTTGACCGCGTTCATAGATCCGCTGCAGCGCCGGCAGTTCCGAATCATCGAGCGCGACGATCACCTTACCGCAGATGTCAAAGTCAATCCCTTCGGCCTGGCAAAACGCTTGCATGGCCAGTTTGCCTTCGCGGCAGTTGACCGCCTTCAGCGAACCGGGCTTGTAATAGATGCCCGAATGCAACACGCCGGAGTTGTGCCCCGTTTGGTGCTCGGCGAGAGTGGACTCCTTTTCCAACACGGTGATTCGCAATTGCGGAGATTGCTCACCCAAGCGATACGCAGTAGCCAGCCCCACGATCCCCCCGCCTATGATGGCGACATCGGTTTGTTGCATCAGATTTTGGTCGATCTCGGTAATGTCACGGCGGCCACGGTCGGTAGCTCAGGGGAATTCCGCACAACTAGTTGCCCAAAAATACGAAATACGAACTTCGTATTTTATTTCTCGCCCGCGTCTGCAACACGTCCCGCCCCCTCCGCCACGGCGGCGCGGACACGGTCGCATTCCTCCGGCGGGGTGGTGCAGATGTCGCAGATCGAACGGCCCTCGTCATCGGTCATGTTGTTCAGCCCGCCGCAGGAACCCTTGATCCGCCGGTTGCTGACAATGACCCCCACCGACATGCCGATCAGGGCCAGCGCGAACACGGACAGTGCAATCAGAAACAAGGTCAGCGGGGACGTTGCTTCTGCAGGCACGGGCGTGTCGCTGACCAACGCGCCGAACCCGGCGTTCGACAGCTCGCGGAAATTGCCGCCGGCTTCGCGGGCGATCAACATCACGGATAGTTTCTGGGCGGCGGCGGTGTGCATGCCCCGCTCCGGCCCCCGGGACATCATCGCCCTCGCCCAGGCATCGGCCGTCATGCAGGAGTCCGCCAGCACCGTGGCCGAGGCTAGACCCGACTCGATGGGACGGCCGGTTTTGGGATCGATTGTGTGCGAATAAATCTTGCCGTCCTGTTCGAAGAAATTGCGATAATCCCCCGATGTCGCCATGCCCCGTTCGCCGGGCGAGACCACGCGATAGATTTCGTGCATCAACCCCGCTCGCGGGGCTTCGACGCCGATGTGCCAGTCTTTGTCCGCTGCGTTCCTGCCGCGTGTGCGGACTTCGCCGCCGATTTCGACCATGTAGTTCTTCAGGCCCGCCTCGTCCAGCAAATCGGCGACGACGTCGACGCCGTAACCTTTGGCAATGGCTGAAAGATTCACCGACAGGTCGGGGCGGGATTTTCGCAGCGCCGGCGGATCGGCGCGGACGTCCAGTTTCCTATATCCGCAGCGGGCTCTTGCAGCGGCGATTTCGGCCGCGGTGGGTGTCTTCTCCGGACGTCCTTCGTGGTCAAATCCCCACAGGGAAATCAGCGGCCCCACGGTGACGTCAAAGGCGCCGTCGGTGGCCGCGCTGATCCGCTGCGATTCGGCGATCACCGTCACCAAGGCGGGCGAGACGGACACCCAGTCGGTCGTGTCGGCCGCATTAAACCGCGAAAGCTCCGAATCGGGCCGCCAGGTTGACATCTGGTCGTTGACCGTTTCCAGGGCAGCG
Source organism: uncultured Planctomycetaceae bacterium (assembly GCA_937952455.1). Lineage (GTDB taxonomy): Bacteria > Planctomycetota > Planctomycetia > Planctomycetales > Planctomycetaceae > Symmachiella. The sequence goes on along the minus strand of CALFYU010000369.1, from coordinate 7,638 downwards.
TCGATCGATTTGTGCAGGGCGTCGGCGTCCAAATTGGCGGGTGGATCGGCGATCTTGACGACATAGGTCGTCCCCATCGTTTCGCCGGGGAGCGATAACGCTTCCGCAGCGGCCGCGCTGTTGGTGCACGCGAGCAACAACGCGCAACTGAGGTACGCTACCGCGACTCGTGAAGCTTTGGATACGGAATTGGCCACGGATGCACGCTTGGAAAAAGGTCACATTTTTCTTCCCCCACTCAGCCGCGCACTCGTTCCCAAACTCTGTTTGGGACCGCACTTTCGCGAAGCTTCGCTCCGCGCGCCGGAGGATTGTGCGCTCGCCCCGGACGATCTGCGTCAGCCGCCGAAGTCGTCGTAGAGGATGTTCTCTTTTTCCACACCCAAGTCGTCCAGCAACTTGAAGATGGCCGCGTTCATCATTGGCGGGCCGCAGATGTAGTATTCACAATCCTCGGGAGCGGGGTGATTCTTCAGGTAGTTTTCGAAAAGCACCTGGTGAATGAAGCCGGTGTAGCCGGTCCAGTTGTCTTCGGGAAGCGGTTCGGACAGAGCGACGTGCCAGTCGAAGTTGTCGTTCTCGCGGGCGAGCATGTCGAAGTCTTCGACATAGAACATCTCCCGCAAACTGCGGGCCCCGTACCAGAAGCTCACCTTGCGGTCGGTGTGGATTCGTTTAAACAGGTCGAACAGATGCGAACGCATGGGAGCCATGCCGGCGCCGCCGCCGATGAAGATCATCTCGGCATCGGTGTCCTTGGCGAAGAACTCGCCGAACGGCCCCGAAATCGTGACTTCGTCCCCTGGCTTGAGATTGAAAATGTAGGACGACATCTTCCCCGGCGGGGTTCCCTCAGGAGCGCGGGGCGGCGGGCTGGCAACCCGCACGTTGAGCATGATTATCCCCTTTTCTTCGGGATAGTTCGCCATCGAATAGGCCCGCGACACCGTCTCGTCGACCTTCGACTCGAACCGCCACAGGTTGTACTTGTCCCAGTCGGGGCGATATTCCTCTTCGATGTCAAAATCGCTGTATTTCAAGTGGTGCGGCGGGCACTCGATTTGAATGTAGCCCCCCGCACGGAAACCGACGTCCTCTCCTTCGGGCAACTCCAGGATCAATTCCTTGATGAAAGTCGCCACGTTGTGGTTGCTGCGGACCTTGCACCGCCACTGTTTGACGCCGAAGACTTCTTGGGGGACTTCAATTTTCATGTCCCGTTTGACCGAGACCTGGCAGCTGAGACGGCAACCTGCAGCCGCTTCGCGCTTGGTGATGTGCGCTTCTTCGGTCTTGAGAATATCGCCGCCGCCGGCATAAACCTGCACCTTGCATTGCGCGCAGGTGCCGCCCCCCCCGCAGGCTGAAGAGACGAAAATCTTGTTGTCGGCCAGCACGTTGAGCAGCTTGCCTCCGGCGGGGACCGACAACGTTTTTTCATCATTGACAACGATATCGACATTGCCGCTGGCGACCAGCCCCTTGCGGGCTGAGAGAATCAGCACTACCAGCGCCAATACGATCCCGGTGAACATGCCGACGCCGAGTAAAATGGTCATATACATGATGTCGCGTCCGTTTGTCGTCGCGACCGGCGGCTGAAAACTCTCCCGCCCGCATCGCTCTCGCCCGATTGTCTCTACAACTGGTTTCAAAACCCTCTGACGCGTCACGCCCACACTTGAGTGACAGGTTTGAGAACTGTCGCAATCGCGTTTTGAAACTGGTTCTAATGAATTCTATGCCGCGATCGCCCCGAGTGAATCCCCGCGCCGCGCTTTAGAGCTGAATTCCCGAAAACGACATAAACGCAATCGCCATCAGCCCGGCCGTGATGAAAGTGATTCCCAAGCCGCGCAAGCCGTGGGGGATGTCGCTGTACTTGAGCTTCTCACGAATTCCGGCGAGGGCCAAAATCGCCACCGCCCAACCCACGCCCGACCCGAAGCCGAACACGACGCTTTCACCGAAGTCATAATTCCGCTCCACCATAAACAGCGACCCGCCCAGGATGGCACAGTTCACGGTAATCAGCGGTAGGAAAATTCCCAATGCGTTGTACAGCGAGGGCATGAAACGATCGAGGACCATCTCCAAAATCTGGACCATGGCGGCGATCACGCCGATGTAGCTGATCAAGCCCAAGAACGTGAGGTCGGCGTGCGCCAGTTCAGGGATACCCGTCCATGCCAGGGCGCCCGGCTTGAGCAGGTAATTGAGGATCAAATTGTTGGCCGGGACAGTAATTGTCTGGATGGCGACGACCGCCATGCTCAGTCCCCAGGCAGTCTTGACCTCCTTGGAGACGGCCAGAAACGTGCACATCCCCAGGAAGTAAAACAGCGCCAGGTTTTCGGTAAACGCCGATTTCAGGAAGAGGTTGACATAGCCGGTCAGTAATTCGAGAAAATGCTCCATCGCGAATCAGGCCTCCTCGTTCTGGCTGGGATCCCACGTGCGGACCGCCCAAATGAATATCGCGATCAAGAAGAACGCGCTGGGGGGGAGCAGCATCAAGCCGTTGGCCGGATACCAGCCTCCGTCGGTCGTTTTGTTGAGTATCGAATAACCGAACAGTGACCCGGCGCCGAACAATTCGCGGAGAGTACCCACAAATAGTAGAATCACGCTATATCCCAGCCCGTTGCCGATACCGTCCAGAAAGCTGATCCAGGGCGAATGGCTCATGGCATAGCCTTCAGCGCGGCCCATCACGATGCAGTTGGTGATGATCAGTCCTACGAACACCGAGAGCGCCTTGCTGGTTTGATAAGCATACGCCTGCAGAAACTGGTCGACGACGATCACAAACGAGGCGATGATCGTCATTTGCACGATGATCCGGATGGCTGACGGGATATAGTTGCGGATCATGCTCACGGCAGCGCTGGAACAGGCGGTGACGAAAATCACCGCCGCGCACATGGTGATCGTCGTCCGCAAGTTGGTCGTCACGGCCAGTGCCGAGCAGATGCCCAACACCAATTTGCCGATCGGATTCTTCTTAAACAGCGGATCAAACAGAACGTCTTTTGTCTTACTTGCCATAGACCTCTCCATCCGCCTTCAGCCTTGCCAGGTAAGGCCCGAAACCGTCCGGACCCAGCCAGTAGTCTATCAGATTCGAGACGCCCCGCGAGGTGATTGTGGCGCCCGACAGTCCGTCGATTTGATATTCGGCGTCCGGGCTATTGGGATTGACCGTTCCCTTGATGACGCGCAGGGCGATATCGCCCTCGTCGTCATACGCCAGTTTGCCTTCCCATTGCTCTTTCCAATTGGGATTGTCGACTTCTCCCCCCAGGCCGGGGGTTTCCCCATGTTGATAGAACCCCAGTCCCTGGACGGTTCTCAAATACCCTATGAGCGCAAAAAAACCGTACATCGTCGACCACAGGCCCTTGGTATACACTGGCATGATGAGCGTCTTCAGCTTTCCGTCCTGCTGGAGAAGATAGACGGCCGAGAGCTTTTCCCGCCGCTTTAATCCGGCGACGTCTTCGGACGGCGGGATGGCGACGCTCGTTTCGGGGTCGGCGGCCGCCTCGCGCTGGTCAAACTCCGCCGGGTCGACGTCGGTGACATATTCGCCCGTTTCGAGGTCGACGATTTTCGTTTCGATCTGTGCAAATAGGTCGTCGATTTTTTTGCCGTCCGCCTGTTCATTGGGACCGAGCAGACCCGCCGCGCGGAGAATATTGGACTTGCGGTCCAGTTCCTTGTTCCGGGCTTGCTGTCCTTTCAGACCCACGGCCGCCGTCGAGACCAATGCCGAACAGACAACACACAAGCCCGCTGCTATTAGAAGCGTAAACGCGATCGAATTACGCTGCATGACGCAATGCCCTCCTCTTTATCGCCATTTGCACCACGCAGAAGTCAATCAACGGCGCAAAGACGTTGCCGAACAAGATCGCCAGCATGATCCCCTCGGGAAAAGCGGGATTGAGCACGCGAATCAAAATCGTCATAAACCCAATCAATGCGCCGTAGATATATTTCCCGGTCTCGGTCATCGATGCCGACACCGGGTCGGTCGCCATGAAGACCAATCCAAAGGCCAGTCCCCCGACCACCAAATGCCAATGCGGCGGCATGGCCAACATTTTGTTCGACGGATCCTCGCCGGCCAGCAGCCACAGCAAGGCCGAAAACACCATCGAACTGACCAGCACGCTGGCCATGATTCGCCACGAGCCGACGCCGGTGATAACCAAAATCGCTGCGCCGATCAGACAGCACAACACCGAAGTTTCCCCCATCGAACCTTGCATCGTGCCCAAGAATGCCTGCGACCAGGTGACGTTCAGCGCCTGCATGCCTTCGGCCTGAACCAGCCCCAACGGCGTTGCGCCGCTAAAGCCGTCCACGGCCGTCCAGATGGTGCTGCCTGTCATGTCCGTGGCGTAGGCAAAGTATAAAAACGCCCGAGCGGCCAACGCGGGATTCAAAAAGTTCTTGCACGTGCCGCCGAAAACCTCTTTGGCAAACACCACGGCAAAGCTGATGCCGACCGCCACTTGCCACAAGGGAATCGTGGGGGGCAGCGTCAACGGAAACAAAATGCCGGTGACCATGAAGCCTTCGTTGATCTCGTGCTTGCGGATCGTGGAAAACAGCATTTCCCAAAATCCGCCCACGGCGAAGCAGACGATGAGTACCGGCAGAAAATAGAGTGCCCCATGCACGAAATCGGCGATAACGTTGTCGGGGTTGTAGCCGACGCCCAACGCGTCAATCACGCTGCCCCGCCAGCCGGTGGTCGCTTCGATGCCCTGTTTCTGCATGTAGGCGTTGGCCTGCAGGCCGGTGTTGTACATGGCCATTAGCATGCACGGAATCAGCGAAAACGCCACCGTGCCGATCATCCGCTTGAGGTCCATGCCGTCGCGGACGTGCGTGCGGCCGTGCGTGACTTCACCCGGCGTGTACAAAAAGGTGTCCGCCATTTCGTACAGCGGATACCATTTTTCAAGTTTGCCCCCCTTGTCGAAATGAGGATGCAAACGGTCTAACCAGCGTCGCAAGGGCTTCATCGTTTATCCGAATTTCTCGATCTGTGTCAGGTTTTCACGCAAGATCGGCCCGTAGTCGTACTTCCCCGGACAGACAAAAGTACACAAGGCGACGTCTTCTTCGTCCAACTCCAGGCAACCTAACGCTTGCGCCTGATCGGTATCACCGACGATCATCGCCCGCAACAGAAACGTCGGCTCGGTATCGATCGGAAACACTTGTTCGTACATCCCAATGGGAACCATCGCCCGCGGACTCCCCTCGGTCGACGTGGTGAAGGCAAACTTCTTCGTGCGGTCGATGGCCGACGCGAAGACGTTCTTGATACTGAATTTGTCGAAGCCCGGTTTTTGCCAGCCCAGAAAATCGCGCTCATGCCCTTCGACCAGCGCCGACACCTGCAAATGGTACCGCCCCAAATAATCAAACGGCTCGTCCGCCGTGCGGCCGTACAACACTGAACCGGAGATCACGCGGTTGTCGCCGTCGGCCAATTCGCCTGCCGTCAAATCCTCGGTGTTGGCGCCCAAGCGCGTCCTCAACAATCGCGGCTGCTTCACGGCGGGGCCGGCCACGGAAATGATCCGTTCCAGCGGCAACCGTCCGGTGACAAACAATTTGCCGATCGCGGCAACGTCTTGGTAATTCAGATGCCAAACCGTCTTGTGTGCGCCGACCGGATCGAGCATGTGGATATGCGTGCCCACCAGTCCGGCAGGATGCGGGCCGCGAAACTCCGTCACGTCCACGCTGTCCACCCCGTCGGCCGAAATGGCCGCACCCGGCGCCTTGCACAAGAACACCTTGCCGTCGGTGAGCTTGGCCACCAGCATCAACCCCCGGCGAAAATCGGCCTCCTGCCCCTGCAGCACGATTTCCGGATTGGCGGCCAAGGGATTGGTGTCCATGGCATTGACGAAAATCGCGTGCGGCGCCGTTTGCGGCGCGGGCACCTTGCTATAAGGCCGTGTCCGCAGCGCCGTCCACAGCCCGGACGCCAGGAGATTCTCAATGACCTGCTCGCGGCTCAGCCGAGCGACATCACTGTCGCTGTACGAGGCGAACTCTTCCTGCGCGTCCCCTTCGAGTTCGATCACCAGCGACTGAAAGACCCGCTTCGCACCACGGTTGATGGCCGTCACCTTGCCGCAGCCCGGAGCAGTGTAGCGCACTCCCTCGGTCTTTTTGTCAGAGAACAGCAACTGCCCGACTTTGACCGAATCCCCTTCTTCAACGTGCATCGTCGGTTTCATGCCGACGTAGTCGTCGCCGATCAATGCGACCGAACGCACCGCCGGCCCAGACTGCACTTCCTGCACGGGATCACCGGAAATCGGAAGGTTCAGACCCTTCGTAATTCTGATCATCTCGGTCGGACGTTCCTAGTTGAAAATTCGGGAGCGAGGATTGTTATGCAGATTGCGCAGCGTCACCGGCGAACCACGCGTACCGTCACATTGACAAAAGCATCCGTGCGAACCGACTTCCGTCGCAGTTCGCAGCGAAATTCGACCCCGGCCGCCTTCATCCGCGACCGTTAGACCACCGCGCATCGAAGCTCAGGGGCTATTCTTAACGCATGCGCGACAGCCGTCAATCGACACGACCCGGTTGCCGACCGGCGCTGCATTCTAGCTAGCCCAACGTCCGGTTTTCCAGCAGTCCCGCTGCGGAATGCGGCCCTTTCCCAGAATTGGGAAATCGTTCACCGCCGACTGCGCGTCTGTTGGCTGTCGCGGCCAAAATTGACGCAGGAAATGCCGCGCAATTATCGGCAAATGGCAGTCTCTCCGTGCAAAATTTTGCATCTGTCCCTGTGTAACGGCAGTACGGCCAGCTCGGCCCACGCCCCCTTTTTTCGTGAAGCTGCCGCAAAATCCGTGTATGATAAATGATGCACCTAAAGACGTTCATCAGCCATCGATCTCCGATGCAGAAAGGCGGTCCATGATGCGCCCTCCTCGAATATGCCGCGACAAGCTTTTCCTCGTTCCGACTATAGTTGCCGGCATATTTTTCTTGTCAGAAATCCAGCCTTTAGCGGCCGCTGAGCCTTCTCCGCCCAGTCGCAGCGAATCGACGAAACAAGTCAGAATCTGGACGACCGGCGTCCCGCCCGAATGGGCCTTCTGGCAACGGCAATTGCTCGACAAACTTGCCCCCGCGGCGATGGAGTTCGTCCACAAATATACGCGGCCCGACGGCACGCTGATTTGGCGCGAAGAATGGCCCGGCATGGACGGGTCCGACGACGGCTATGAAAGCTTCTATAACTTTCCGCTCTACTATTCGCTCGGCGGCCCGGAAGAAATTCGCAAGGTGTCCCACAAATTGTGGGACGCTGTGACCCGGCAATTCACCGGCTACGGTCAAATCCACAACGAGTTCGACGCCTACTACGACTGGATGCACCACGGTGAGAGCTACACCTATTTTTACTTCTTCGGTCTCACCGATCCCGGAAACAAAACGGTCCGCGAGCGCACCACGAGGTTTGCCGGGCTGTATCTCGGTGAAGACCACGAAGCGGAAAACTACGATCCCGAAAAACATCTCATTCGCTCGCCGCTGACCGGCAGCCGCGGACCGCGGCACGTCAATACGGCCGAAGATTGGGTGACG
>CALFYU010000368.1 GCA_937952455.1 uncultured Planctomycetaceae bacterium | reverse complement strand
CCCCGTCGAAGTCCACTTCACCAACCCACATGTGCTCAGAGTTCGGGTAGCCATCAGCTCGCGGACCGTCGCTGAACGGTAACTTCACCATGGCCAGTTCCAAACCCGGAATGATCCGCCGCCGTTCCCATGACAACTCTCTCCAGAAATACTTAAACGTTCCCCGCGCAGCCTCGAATGCCTGCAGCATCGCCGGATCATCACCATCAAACGTAAAAACAGGTTCGCTCATGAATTACGGTTGCCATTGATCCAATACGGTTATGCGAAAGTCGCAATTGTACCCCGTTGGCCCGATCGTCTGAACTTCCCTGGTTCCCAAACTCCAGTTCGGGAACCCGACTTCTTGAAGCTCTTCTTCGAGTGATCGGCGCGACAGAACGTTGGCCTTTATTCCAACCGGCGAAGCGGAGCTTCGCGAAATTGCGTTCCCAAGCCGGAGGGATTCATCGTGCGGCACTTTGGTCCGCATAAAGCCTGGCAAACAACCACCCCACGATCGCAATAGCGACGCTTATCGGCACGTATACGCACATCGCGAACCCGATCACGATAAAAGCAATGCCGTGCAGACCAAGCGTGTGAACGACAGAATCGACCCAAAGTCCGCAAGCGAAATATGATACACATGCCAGGAGCGGTATGGCGATTCCCGTCAAGATGCCCGAAAAGCAGGTGACCCGCTTACTGTCAATCAATTCCAGTATCCGCATGAGATTCAAGTAACGTTTGTACGATATCGACATGACAGTGTCGTGCAGAAAAATGATGACAAGCAGTCCTGCCGGCAGCAACGAGATGCTGCCCTGTTTACAGGCAGCCAAAAAACCGTCTTCTTCTATTACACTGCTAACGACTCCATACAGGACAGAAATTGCAGCAGTTGTTGCAGACGTTGCACCGTAGAACAACGCTTTTATCCGCAAAGGAACATTTTCGGCCGCTGCCCCCATGTCTTTGCGGAGGGATTGGATTAAGAAATGAAGCAACATGATGAGCACTTTCCCCTGATTCCCAAACTCTAGTTCGGGAACCCGACTTCTCGAAGCTCTGCTTCGAGTGACTTGCGCGACAAAACGTCTCCCTGTTTCCAACCAGCGAAACGGAGCTTCGCGAATTGTGATCACTCCGCCAGCCCCCGCTCCCGCAGCCACCCCAAAAACGCCGCCGGCCAGCCGTTAATCGGGTCGCCGCGGTCGCGGATGCCGTAGCCGTGGCCTCCTTTGTCGCGGATGAATGTCGTGCAGGAGACCCCCGCAGTTTCGCACGCGGCCGCGAATTGGCGGGTGCTTTCGGCCGGAACCGCCGTGTCGTCTTCGGCATGCGCTAAGAACGTCGGCGGGGTCTGTTTGGTGACGTGCAATTCGTTGGAATATTCGCGAATCTGCTCAACGGTCGGGTTCTCGCCGAACGCCGTCTTTTGGTACCGGTCGCCGGAGACCTCCGTCCGCAGCGAAACCAGCGGATAGGCCATGCCGGCGAAATCGGGTCGGCTACTTTGGCGCTCGACCGGGTCCGCTGCATCCGGCCGGCCGGCGTCGAAGTGCGTCGCTGCGAACGACGCGATTGATCCCCCAGCGGAGAAGCCTAACACGCCAACTTTGCCGGGATCGATGTTCCACTCTTTCGCCCGCGCCCGCGTCAACCGGATCGCCCGTTGGACGTCGGCCGTCGCCGCGCCGATGCCGTAAAAGTGCGCCTTCGACTCGGCCGTGCGATATTTCAGCACAATCCCCGCGACGCCATGCTCGTTTAGCAGTTTCGCGAAGTCATGTCCTTCCTTGTCGACGACCACCCGCGAAAGTCCGCCACCGGGACAAATCACAATTGCCGGCGTCGGCTTGTCGCACTCGGGGAGATGAACCGTCACCGTCGGCCGATGCACCTGCGAGATGCTGCGATCGACGGTCCCCTTCCCCGCACCGCGATCGACGACGATCTCCTCTTCGGCAATGTTCTCCGACCCGGGAGCCGGTCCCGGCCATAATGGAACTTCATCCGCTCCGTCGGCATAGGTGTGCTGCTGCGGCAGCGCAGCGACTGCGACAACGGCAAGCAGCATGCCTCGCCACGGAGCGATGCGGGACAACTTGAGTGGCTTCGTGTTCATGAGTATTCGCGTTCACAGATTAGGGACGACAATGACAGTCAAATTTCCCCCCATCATGCCTGCCAAAGGACGGCCGAATCAAGCTGTCGGGGAAAAAGTATGAAATCTTCTAAAATCTGCAAAACGGCCCGATTTCGTACCCAACAATCGCGAATTTTATTGCGTAGTTATTGCAATTGAATTGCGGATAGCGTATTGGTTTCGTGTCGCGGCGATCATCTGCTTGACTCCGCGGCGATATACGCCAAGATGTGGACGCGCCGCAGCGAGCGACGAGCAAGGCGGCGTATCCTGTTGTTTTCAAGGCACTTGCAACAAGCCCGCCTGGACGTTTTGTGGAGCCGGAATGTCGTTAATTCTGAAACAGGTCCGCAAGAGCTACACCGAACCGGACGGCACGAAGCTGCCGATTCTGAACGTGGAGCACTTTGCGCTCGATAAGGGGGAGCAGGTCGTGCTCGTCGGCGAGAGTGGCGGCGGCAAGACAACGTTGCTCAATGTCATCTCCGGCATTACACAGGCCGATTCCGGGACCGTGCAAGTCGACGGGCATGACCTGACCGGCATGTTCGAAGCCAAACGGGACCGGTTCCGGGCCGAGCGGATCGGGTTCGTCTTCCAGACATTCAACTTGCTGGACGCGTTCACCGCGTTAGAAAACGTGATGTTGGGCATGAGCTTCGCCGGGAATAACGGCGGCAAAGCGGTCGCTCGCGAATTGCTCCAGCGGGTCGGCTTGGGACATCGCCTGAATCACCGCCCCAGCGCGCTTTCGGTCGGAGAACAACAACGCGTGGCGGTCGCCCGATCGCTGGCCAACAAGCCGTCGCTGCTGCTCGCGGATGAACCAACGGCCAACGTCGACGTCAAAAATCAAGAGCTGATCCTGAAGCTGATCCGGGACGCCTGCAGCGAACGCAACGTTTCGCTGCTAATGGTCACGCACTCACAGGAGGTTGCGGGGCAATTCGAGCGGGTCGAGCAGCTGGGAGATTTCAATAAACCGGGAGAGTCGAAATGAACCTGGTCACGATTGCCTGGAAAAGCATTCGACAACGAGCGTTGGCATCGTCACTCACCGCACTCAGCGTGGCGCTGGGAGTGACGTTGATGGTCACCGTGCTGGTCATGCACAGCGTGATCTTCAAGACGTTCAACCAACCCGCCACGGGGTACGATTTGATCGTCGGTGCCAAGGGGAGCCCGCTGCAGTTGGTGCTGAATACGATCTTCCACCTCGGCAAGCCGGTCGAAAACATCCCCTATCTGTATTACAAGGAACTCAAAGAGAATCCCCGCATCGAAGCGGCCATCCCCCTGGCGCTGGGCGACACCACGCAGCAAGGGGGCTTTCGCATCATGGGGACGATTCCCGAGTTCTTCGGCGTCGAGTACATGCCGGACAAAAAATTCGGCGTGTATAAGGGGGGGCGTTACCTTTCTAAACCGTTCGACGCGGTGATCGGAGCCTCGGTCGCTAAGGCCAACAATTGGGGCATCGGCAGCACGTTCAAGCCGGTGCACGGCGTCGACGATGGTTCCGGCGAAGCGCATGTGCATGATGAGGAATTCACCGTCGTGGGTGTGTTGGGCCGCACCGGCACGCCGAACGATAAAGGGGTCTTCGTGCACCTCGACGGGTTCTACATGATCGAAGGGCACGAAAAGCCGGCCGACGAGGCTTATGCCAAAGCGGTCGCCACAGCCAAACTCCTTGGTAAAGAACCGCCGCCGCCTCCCAAACCGCAAGCAGATGACGCCCACGACGACGACGATGAACATGGCCACCATCACCACCATCACGGGCCGATTCCGGATGAGCAGAAAGAAGTCACGGCCGTGTTGATCCGCACCAAGTCGCCGATTGTGACGCCGCAGTTGCAGGGATTCATCAATGATCAACCTCAAGCGCAAGCCGTCAGTCCCATCCAACAAATCAGCCTGCTGTTTTCCACGTTCATCGACAACGTGCAACTGATGCTGCTGGTGTTGATCACCATGATCATCTTGGTCTCCGGCGTGGGGATCTTTGTGAGCATTTACAATTCGATGTCCGACCGCAAGCGGGAGATCGCCATCATGCGCGCCCTCGGCGCGCGGCGGGGCAGCGTGTTCTCGATCATCCTGGCGGAATCCATTCTACTGTGCGTCGGCGGCGGAATCCTGGGTGTCTTGCTGGGACACGGTCTGGTATTTGCCGCCGCTCCCTACGTCGAAGCCAAAAGCGGCATCGTGATGAATCCCTGGGCGTTTGAATGGATTGAATTGGTTTTAATCCCCGCACTGATCGTGCTGGCGTCGCTGGTGGGAATGGTGCCCGGGATGACGGCCTATCGCACGGACGTGGCCAAGGCGTTGGCGAATTAGCGGCGGGGTCGATTGAGCCAATCCGCGTTACCCCCTGGCGGAGCCGGGAGCTGGTGGAAATTCGGGAATCCGTACCGTCCGTCAGCCCTCGGCTCCGCCGGGGGGTCGCGCGTCAATGACGATGGAATTGCACGATTTTTTGCATACACCACCGGGGACGCGCTTTCAGTCAACGTTTTGCCGGGCGAGGGGGTAGTCCTCCGCTCGATTGATGATATGATAGGGGGAGATTCCGTTTTCCCCTGTTTTTCACGCGTCTAAGGATGCGTGTCTCCGCTTACGGTCCAGGCGGCGCGATTTCCGTTATCTTGTTTTTCCATAACGTATTCAGGGTTCTGAACAGACGACAGGGTGGCGATTATGTCGACGATTGAGGCTCCGCAACAACACGAGATGGAAGAAACCGTAGAAACCACCGGCCACGCTTCTACCGCCACGCCGATATCTCCTAGTGAAGACAATGAATTTAACTACCGGCCGGTGACGCCGCTGGCCCCGATCGCGCTCTTTTTCGGCCTCTGTTCGGCGGCCGGGTTTTTGGCCTGGGAAGCACTCGCCATCGGAGCGATGGGATTCCTGATGGGTGTCGTCGCCCTGTTGAGAATCCGCAGTTCGCGCGGCGAATTGGGCGGCAGCATGTTGGCCAAAATCGGGTTGGCCCTGTCGCTGATCAGCATGGCGGGCGGCTCGACGCTGTTGACCTACCAATACATCGCCGAACTCCCCGAAGGACACCAGCGAGTCAGCTTCAATTGGTTTGCGCGGCAAACCCCGACTGTGGAGAACGGGCACCTCAAACTCGACGACGACCTGCTGGCCCTGGACGGCAAGGACATCTATATCAAGGGTTACATGTTTCCCGGCCGCAAGACGACCGACATCGACACGTTTGTGCTGGTCAAGGA
>CALFYU010000367.1 GCA_937952455.1 uncultured Planctomycetaceae bacterium | reverse complement strand
TGATTGGAAAATGGTCCGCGCAACGTGCCAGCTCTTTACGCCGCTGAAGCGCCTTAGGAAAAGCCAATGCAAGAACCAACTCCGTCCAGGCAAGATTATCTCGATCATCGACTTTGACGATTAGCCATTCGCGAAAACCTTCAAGTAGACCGCCATTGGTTGCCATGTCAGCACCTTTAATAAATGAAGCGACCGTGTCAAAGGTCACGTCGGGCACCCACATTGACGGGCATTGTCGAACATGTTCGAGTGCGAATGGTAATGTCATTTCAATTCCGATTTGGCGTTTGGCGTGGAATGGATTCCGAAACGCGTCCAAGGTCGTTCGCGGCAGGCGGGAGCCTGCCCTACGGGCTCGAAAGATGGCGAATTATTCGAGCGGGCGCGATTCGCCTTCCCACTTGTCCAGGAGTTTGTCATATCGGTCCGCTTGCTCTTCCCAGCGCTCAAGGAGCCTCTCGTATCGGTCTCCCTGCGCCTCCGAGCGATCGAGTTGGACCTCCGAGCGATCGAGCTGCGCCTCCGTTCGAGTCAGCTGCGTGTCGGCAACTTCAGTTTGCCGATCAAAGTCGTCGATTTGTCGTTGATCCTCAGCATCTTCCTGTTGTGCTGCCTGTTGACATCCGACAAACACCAAAAGCAGAACGAACGTGACGACAAATCTGTAGGACATGCTGTTTCCCCTTTTTCTGGAGATCGATATTTGCTCACCTTACATGTCCGGCCAGAATTCTCCCTCGACCCATCCATGAATCGCCATGCAGAGTCCGTCACCGGCAGGCGCGAGTTCGCAGGACTCGCACACGGAGGTTTCGTACGAATCTGGTTCTCTTTTCCGTACTTCGGAATTCAAGATGTACGAAACATCATGTTCGTCATCGACTCTTAAATCACAAATACCATCAAACAGCTGCATAACCGCATACATCGTATTGAAAATTGACTCTTCGGCCAGCCTTCTAGCTTCAGTTGATGCATCATCCGGGATGCGAGCCATTGCTTGGTCGCGTACATTCTGCATTAGGTGCATACCGAACGTATGTGCCGCATGCAGCCATCGTTGACGGCTGTTCTCAGGCCAGCTTTCATAAGGTCGAAACGGGTAAGGCTTGTCCACTCTCGTCTCCAGACTCAAGTTGCGTAGGACAGGCTCCCGCCTGCCATAAAACTCAAAAACGCGCCCAACGTAGATCGCGGCAGGCGGGAGCCTGCCCTACGGGCTTAACGCGGAAATTGCGGCTTCTTGCGGGCTGCGCCCGCCCCGATTGCTGGTTGCAATCGCGGCCACCCCTCGTTTTTTTCTGTCTACTGCCTTCCGCCGACTGCCTACTGGCGCGGGTTTTCGTACCAGATCACGCCGAGGTTCTCCCGCTCTTCGCATGTGAGGACGTCGAGGTCGCCGTCGCCGTCGATGTCGAATGTGGCGGCGAAATCGAATTTTGTGCCGGTCGGGCCGCTCAAATCATGTTGGTGCCAGGTGGTCTCCCCTGCTCCGCTGCGGCGCTGTTCCAGCCAGACGACGCCGGAGACGCCTTTGGCGTTTTCAAACGACAGCACAATATCGGCGTGGCCGTCGTTATTGATGTCGGCGACGGCGGCCGATTTGCCGGTGCCGACGTTTTCGGGGAAGGGAATTTTCGAGGTCTCCCAAGCGACCGTCGTTCCCGGCCGGCGGCGGTGCACGAGGATTTCTCCCGGCTTACTGGGGACGACGACGTCTTGCAGGCCGTCGCCGTCGACGTCGCCATAATCCAAAAACATCACCTCGCGATTTTCAGTGCCGATGGTGTGCTTCCTCCAGGGTTTCGTCAACGGGCCGCCGGTGCCGGGGTTCTCTAGCCAAAAACAGCCCCGCCCTGCTCCTCTGCGGTCGGACGCAAGAACGTCGTCGTCGCCGTCGCCGTCGATGTCGGTCGAAATCAGCGACATAATCCAGCCGGCGGGGGCAATTGTGTGCAGCTTCCAGTCATTCAAATTTCGCGGATCTTCGGGGGCCTGTAACCAGCCGATCAGGCCGTCTTTGCCTTTGGACGCGACGATGAGATCCACGCCGTGCTGGCCGTCGATCTGGGCGGGGACGCAGAACATCCATTGCGTGCGGTCCGCTGTCGCGGGAATCGCTGCGGTGGTCCAAGCGGCGGGGTGCAGTGCGTCGTTCGCGTTGGCCGGCGCCCAGTGGATGAACATCGTGCGGGTTTTGCCTTCGCAGGAACTGATGACATCCGTTGCGCCGTCACCGTCTAAGTCGGCGAAGACGGCGTCTTCGGGTGAGGCAACCCGGCCGACGGTGACGGCGGGCCATTTGTCGCGCGACTTGGCAAAGCCGGGATGGTGATAGACGCGGATGATGCCCCCTTCCTCCCAGCCGGTGGCGATGTCCAGCAGGCCATCGCCATTGATGTCGGCCAAGCGGACGCCGTCGGCGCCGCGGGATGAATCATCAATCGTGTGTCGCGTCCAGATTTGGTCATCTGCGATGGCCGGAGCGGCATCGACGACGATCAGCACGAAGAGAATGAGGAATCGCATGGTTGTCGCCGGTTTCTCTGCAAGCGGGAGGGACGTTATGTCGTTTCAACAATGTCGGCGTCGGGTCGATCGGGAATTGCCAGGGCGAAGACCGTCGTCAGAATGGCGGAGACGAGAAACGTGCCGCAGACGAAATAGAAATTCACGTCGTATTTTTGCTGCGACTGCTGGTACATCTTCATCAACCCCACCGCCGTGCCGGTCCAGGTGATCCACAACAGCATAGTCCGCGTCGAGGGGCGTGCGGCGCGGTAATTGGCGGTGACGGCGGCGGCAGTGGCGAAGCTCAACAACGCGACGAGCAGCCACCAGAGGCTTATGTTGGCGGAGAAGTAGACCTCCTTGCCCTCTCGCAGCAAACGTTCAATTGCGCGGATCAAATCGAGGCCGAATGCGTAAACGGTTAGCGTGACGGCGATGTGCCAGCCAAAGAAATTGGAATAAAGCACGACGCCGGTGAGCACGGCCAATTCAATGACCATGATGAAGAGCACGGGGACGGTGAAGTGCAGCCGGTGGACAGTCAAGACCAGCATCGTCGCCAGGAACAAAGCCGGCAAAAAGGGCGTCTGTTTGGGAACCAATTCGGGCGTGTCGTCGGGAGGTTCGGCCAGTTGATCGCGGTTTAAGTACGCAGCAATCCCCAGGCCGCCGCCGAGCAGGAATCCGAAGCTGAACTCCATTCCTTTCCACCAGGAGAACGAGTTATAGGGCGGTTCGAGCCGCGAACCGAAGGCGATCAGTTGTCCGCCGAGGCCGAAACCGAGTCCGCCAAAGAGGAAGCCCCAGAAGGCAAAGGACGCGGGGATCTTGTCCTCCCCCGTGACGGACAACGTGCACAAAAATGCGACGGCGCCCAACAACAGTCCGGCCCAGATTTCGGCCCGCGGCTCGGCCGGGTCAGAGAAGTAAAACAACGACAGCCGCGGCGCATCAATATAGGCCCAGCCGACGAACGTGGCGGCCACCATCGCCGTCATCGCGAACAGGATTTGCCGATGCGTGTAACGTTGCCGGATGAAGGCCAATCCCAAGACCGCTCCGCCGGCAATTCCCCAGACGGCCCCTTTGACCGCCATGCCGAGCGACCCCCACCAATAGGTGTCCTCGAACCGCGATAGTCCGATGGTTTGTCCGTAGGTCTGATGGCCGCCCAGCCCGATGCCCAGCGCCCCCAGGCAGGCAATGAAGCCCACGGAGTTCCCGCGGTTGAGTAATTGGCACAGCACGAGCGCGACCATAGCGCCGGGAATCAACGCGCCGACCGGACCTCCGCCGATCGTGCCGCGTAGACCCCATCCCAGCAGCATGGCCACGGCAGGATACAGAAAAAACACAATGGCGGATGATTGAGATTTCATGCGGGACGCCTCGGACTCATCGTGGGGACTTGGGGGACCGGTCGCATCATTCCAGCGGGTTAAGTTCGGCGCCGCATTTACCTTACGGAATTTTTTCGATTGACGCAAAGCGCCGGCCCTTTGCGAGTTGCTAAGGGATTGATCGACTGGCTCCCCTTGACCCGCGCCTGTTTTGGCCGCAGAATTCTTGCAGACATGGACCGTGGTTGCTGGACCCAGGCAGGAGGTGGCTGAGATGTCGACGAAAGCGGTGACGAAACCGAAGAAAAACGCGGAAAAAGAATCCTTGCCGACGATCGGCGGATATTTGATCCGCCGGCTGCAGGATTACGGCTTAAAACACATCTTCGGAATTCCGGGCGACTTTGTGCTGCAGTTTTATAACCTGCTCGAAGAAAGCCCGATTGAAGTGATCGGAGCCACGCGGGAGGATTGCGCCGGTTTTGCCGCGGATGCCTACGCGCGGGTCAATGGGCTGGGGGCGGTGTGTGTCACGTATTGCGTGGGGGGGCTGAGTACTTGCAATTCGGTCGCCGGGGCTTATGCGGAGAAATCGCCGTTGATCGTCATCAGCGGCGCGCCGGGGATGGAGGAGCGCATTTCCGACCCGCTGCTGCATCACCGCGTCAAGGATTTCAACACGCAGCATCAGGTGTTCGATAAGATCACGATCGCGTCGGCGTCGTTGGAAGATCCGCTGACGGCGTTTCGAGAAATCGACCGCTGTCTGGCGGCGGCGGTGCGTTACAAGCGGCCGGTCTATCTTGAACTTCCCCGCGACCGCGTACAAGCGCGTGCGCTGTTTCCGCACGTGCCGCAGGAGGACAAACTCACCAGCCACAAACAGGCGCTCACCGAAGCCTTGGCCGAAGCGGAAGCGATGATCAACGGCTGCAAACGACCGGTGATTATTGCTGGCGTGGAGATGCACCGATTTGCATTGCAGCAAGAGGTCGTCAAGCTGGCCGAGAAAAACAAGATTCCGATGTGCGCAACGCTGTTGGGGAAATCGGTCGTCAGCGAAACGCATCCGCTGTACCTGGGGATTTATGAGGGCGCGATGGGCCGCGACGGCGTGCGGAAGTTCGTCGAGGAAAGCGACTGCGTGATCCTGCTGGGGACGTTCATGACCGACATCAACCTCGGCATTTACACGGCGCATATTGATCCGGGGCAGTGTATTTACATCACCAGCGAAGGACTGCGGATCCGGCACCACCATTACCGCGACGTGCAGCTGAAGGATTTTGTCAAAGGGCTGGTGAAAGCGGACCTGAAACCGCCGCAGCGGACAATTCCCGATTCGGTGCGGCCGGTGGAGAAGAAGTTTGAGCTGCAGCCGGAAAAGAAGATCACGCAACGGCGGCTCTTTGCGCGGATCAACGAGTTGCTGGATGAAAATATCGTCGTCGTGGCCGATATCGGCGACTCGCTGTTCGGGGCGTCGGATTTGACAATCTCGCGCCGCAGCGAATTTCTCAGCCCGGCGTACTACACGTCGATGGGGTTTGCTATCCCGGCGGCGCTGGGGGTGCAGTGCGCAAACCGCAAGTTGCGTCCGCTGGTGCTGGTGGGGGACGGGGCTTTTCAGATGACCTGCCTGGAGTTGTCCACCACGCTCAAGCACGGGTTCAATCCAATCGTGCTGGTGTTGAACAACGAAGGTTACGGGACCGAGCGGTTTCTGCACGAAGGGCCGTTTAACGACATTCCCAACTGGTCCTATCATCGCATGCCGGACCTGCTGGGGGGCGGCTGGGGCTTCGAGGTGCACACCGAAGGGGACTTGGATAAAGCCCTGCATGCGGCAGTTGCGAACAAGGACGCCTTCAGCCTGTTGAACATTCACCTAGGTAAAACGGACGTCAGCCCCGCCTTGACGCGTCTGGCGGAGCGGTTGTCGAAACGGATCTAACCCCTCGCCTGACAACGCGCATCGTTCTTCCAGCCCCCGGCTCCGCCGGGGGGTATGCGGTGCAACAATCCACCCGCGCAAAAACAAACAGGGACGAAAGCCAAACTCGATTGAGTTGGCTTTTGTCCCTGTTAACCTTTGCCCAGCGACATCGTTCGTGTGCGGTCGGAAGCTGTTAGGAAAACCGACTGGTACGAAGTTGATGAGGCGGCAAAGGGTTCGTCCCCCCCGGAGTCGCGGCGGATTTCACTACCAGGTCAAAGTAGTGCGGTCATCCGCGACCCACGAGTAATTGCCAAATGGCCGGAAAAATTCGGTGTCCGATTGGGGAGACGCGATTGTCTTGTGGTGGTTATTGCGGGGCGGGCGGCTCGACGTCGAGCGGCTCGGTCAGTCCCGCTTGCTCCAGCTTGTATTGTTCGAGAGCGTTGATTTGGTTGGTCAACTGATCTTCGGGACCGTGCGGATAGTATTGGATGTCGTCGCGAAGGTAATAAGCCGACGGCAGCGTTTGTCCGCCGACGGAGGTCTGGCAGCCCACGAAGGTGCAGGTCATCAAGGCACTGCCCACGAAGGCGACAACAGGACGAGCAGCGTGACGAAGAGCTTTCATGGCGAACTTTCTGAATGAATCGTCCGAGTTTGAGTACCGCGTTCGGCAAGCGACTCGCGATCTTGGAACGGATCGCCCGGCGACCTGTCAGATCAAATCGCGGGACGGGAATGTGCGAAGCGATTTGGATGTCCACCGACCCGAGTGCCGGTCTCAATCCTGCTTGACAAGGTTTAATATCGACCGCCGCAAACGGGAACTTCGACATTTTCGGCAAAATCGATACGGTTTCACATGAGACGAGATGAGCAGCGACAAATTGGAATTTGAGATTTGCCGGTAAAAATTGCGGCACGGACGACAACGTCCTTGGGAAAAACCCGACTGGTGATGCTTGGCTCGGCAGGTGCAGGTCGGTTACATTGAAAAAGCGCAACCTTTTTCGTTCTCTTTATTACCGGCACCTGACGCCGGTCCGCTTTTCTCGCACGACTTATCCGGAGATTGTACGCATGCCCTCTCGTTGGTGTTTGACGGCCGCGGCGCTGGTGGTTTTGAGTTGCGTCGAGGGTATTCCCGCCGCCGAGCGGACGGTGACGGTTTACCGAGATCAATGGGGCGTCCCGCACATCTATGCCGACTCAGCGGCCGACGGCGCTTATGGGCTGGGTTATGCCCAAGCTCAGGATCGGCTCCACGATATTCACATCAGCCTGCGGACCGGGTTGGGGACGATGTCTGAGGCGTTTGGGAAGAAGTACATCGAGCAGGACTATATTATGCGGCTGTGTCGCAATGAGGAATTGGCCAAGGAAGCGTGGGAAACATTGCCGCCGCATTTGAAGGCGATCGCTGAAGGTTTCACGGCCGGCGTGCAGGCCTATTCCGACGAGCATCCCGAGGCGGTTCCGGAATTCGCCGTGGAGTTGGAGCCGTGGAAGATGCAGACAATCGGCCGGGCGATGATCCTGCGGTGGCCGCTGGGGACGATTCAAGACGACAT
>CALFYU010000366.1 GCA_937952455.1 uncultured Planctomycetaceae bacterium | reverse complement strand
GTTGTGGCCGGCGAGCTGATCTCCGCCCGCCCGCCGGTTCAATCGTGATTCCGCCCTCGACTTCGCTGGGCGGGAGGTTGCTCACAATGATTCATCGTCGACGGTCAGATACTGCAGGCTGAAGTAGCGGCGGTCGTCGGTCCAGACTTTTTCGACTTGCCAGCCGGCGCGGGCGGCGATGTCGGCGAAACTCTGCAGCGTGTACTTGTGCGAGTTTTCGGTATGGATCGTTTCGCCGGCGGCAAACTGGAACGTGCGGCCCGCGACGGTGACCCGTTGGTCGCATCGGCTTTCCAGGTGCATTTCGATCCGTGCGCGCTCGGCATTGTAGATCGCACGGTGGTGAAACTGAGTGACGTCGAAGTCAGCCGCCAATTCGGCATTCGCGCGGTGCAGCAAGTTTTTGTTGAATTCCCGGGTCACACCTTCAGCGTCGTCATAAGCTGCTTCCAACACGGTGGGATCCTTCTGCAGATCGACACCGATCAACAGTCCGCCGCCAGGGCCGCATAGCCGTGCCATGCCCCGCAAGATGTCCACCGATTCCTCGACCTCGAAATTCCCGATCGTCGATCCGGAAAAATAGACCGTGCGCCGCGATCCGTTGACCAACGACGGCGGCAGGTCGAACTCGCGGGTGAAATCGGCATAGACCGGAACGACGGCAATCTCCGGAAACTTCTCCTCCAGTGCCGCTGCCGAATAACGCAGGTGTTCGCGGGAAATGTCGACCGGAAAGTAGACGTTCGGTTCGTCGAGCCGGGCCAATAGGATTTCGGTTTTCAGTCCGCTACCGCTGCCGTATTCAATCAGCGCACAGCCCGTACCTATCGCGTCGGCGATGTCGGCTCCATGTTTTCGCAAAATGCTGATTTCAGTGCGGGTCGGATAATACTCTTCCAACTCGCAAATTCGCTCAAACAGTTGCGAGCCGCGCTCGTCATACAGGTACTTGCAGGGTAACGTCTTAGGGTGTCGGGAAAGCCCCGAGAGGACATCGTGGCGAAAGTCGCTTCTCCGCGGCGCGCAATCCACCAGTGCGGTTTGGCTCATAAAATGAGGTGCTTTCCGTGGAAAGTTCAGGAGCTATGATTTCTTGCCCACTTTTGGCCGCGACCCCTCGACCGGAGCCGGCGAGAAATGATCGCAGGCAGGGAAATTATAGACGCAAGTTGCTCGACAAACACCCCACGTGTTGTCACGATGAGCGATTTTTCATCGACTCGCGTGCAGGGTACCCAGATTAGGAGACGTACGGGAGAGGCGAACAGGATGGACTACGCAAGCTTGCGCGACGCCTACGGGGCCGTGCGGCGTCAGAGTGAAGCGATCGTCGAACCGTTGCAACCGGAAGATTGCGTCGTGCAATCGATGCCGGACGTCAGCCCCACGCGTTGGCATCTGGCGCACACGACCTGGTTCTTTGAAACGTTTGTACTCAAACCATTTGCCTCCGGCTATCAAACGAGCCATCCAGCGTTTGAGTATCTCTTCAACTCGTACTACAACGCGGTTGGCGTCCAATTTCCCCGCGGGCAACGCGGGCTGCTGTCGCGGCCGACCGTGGCGGAGGTGATCGATTATCGCCGGCATGTCGATGAACAAATGCAACAGTTGCTCGACGGCCCGGCAGGCGATGCGTCCGAAACCGTGCGTGTAGTGGAAATCGGGCTGAACCACGAACAGCAACATCAGGAATTGATGCTCACCGATATCAAGCACGTGTTTTCCTGCAATCCGCTCTATCCCGTCTATCAACCGGCCGAAACGCCCGGCGACGCACAAACCGCTCGGCTCGCATGGCGACGGTTCGACGAGGGACTGTATGAAATCGGCCATGCGGGAAGCGGGTTCGCCTTCGACAACGAATCGCCGCGGCACCGCGTGTTTGTCGAATCGTTTGAATTGGCTGATCGTTTGGTGACGTGCGGAGAGTATTTGGAGTTCATGAAAGACGGCGGTTATCAGCGCCCCGAGTTATGGCTCTCCTCCGGTTGGGCGGAGGTGAAGAGCGGCGGCTGGCACTCGCCGTTTTATTGGACGGAGCGCGATGGAACGCCGCACCAATTCACGCTGAGCGGACTACGGCCTGTTGTCGCAGCGGAACCGGTCTGCCACGTGAGTTATTTCGAGGCGGACGCCTATGCCCGTTGGGCCGGGGCACGTCTGCCGACTGAAGCGGAGTGGGAGATCGCCGCCGCCAACGAACCGATCGCCGGAAACTTATTGGAAAGCGGCGCGCTGCATCCTCGACCGGGCAACGGTGACACTTCGCAAACCTACGGCGACGTGTGGGAATGGACCGCCAGCCAGTACATGCCCTATCCGGGATACCGCGCCCCCGACGGAGCCTTGGGCGAATACAACGGCAAATTCATGTGCAACCAATTCGTCCTGCGGGGCGGCTCTTGCGCAACGCCGCAATCGCACATACGGCCGACGTATCGGAATTTCTTCCCGCCGGAGGCGCGCTGGCAGTTTTCCGGAATCCGGCTAGCCAGGTCGCTTCCCCATTAGCATCCGCGGTTGAATCCGGCTGGTCAAAATCGCCGGGAACGCCTACGATCGGCCCCCGCGGGCTGGGCGACACCGAATCACGGATTGATCAGGATGGTGCAGACATGGCGGATTCTTCTGCGGGGGCCGAGTCCTCAAACGCCGATTGCAAGTGCTGTGTGGTCGGCGGAGGGCCGGCGGGGGTCGTGCTTTCTTATCTGCTGGCCCGCAAGGGCGTGGCCGTCACGCTGCTGGAGGCGCATCAAGACTTCGACCGCGATTTCCGCGGCGACACGCTGCACCCCTCGACGATGGAGTTGATGGACGAGTTGGGGCTGGCGGACGAGTTGCTCAAGCTGCACCACGCCAAGCTGCGGACCGTCCGCATGCAGACGCCGGCTGAGAAAATCACGTTCGCGGACTTCAGCCACATCAAGACCCGCTTTCCGTACATCGTGCTGATGCCGCAGAGCGTGTTTCTCGATTTTCTGGTGAAACGCGCGCAGGAGTTTCCCAACTTCACGCTCAAACTGGGTGCCAACGCACAGGAATTGATCGAAGAAAACGGCCGGACAGTCGGCGTCAAGTATCGCACGACCGACGAGACGCGGGAATGCCGCGTGCCGCTGGTGGTTGCCTGCGACGGACGGTTTTCCAAACTCCGTAAACTGGCCGGTCTGGAACCGGTCAAAGCGGCGCCGCCGATGGATGTGCTCTGGTTTCGCCTGCCGCACAATCCGGGCGACGACATCGACGTCACCTTCCGCATCAACCGCGGGCACATGCTGGTGGTCCTGGACCGCGGCGACCATTGGCAGTTCGGCTACCTGATTCTCAAAGGAGCCTTTCACGAAGTTCGCGAGGAGGGACTGGACAAGTTTCGTGAAGCCGTGGCAGAGTTGGTGCCGGAGTTGGCGGACCGCGTAGACAACATCACCGACTGGAAACAGATCACGCCGCTGAACGTCGAAGCCAGCCGGCTGACGACGTGGCACCGGCCGGGACTACTGCTGATCGGCGATGCGGCACACGTCATGTCCCCCGTCGGCGGCGTGGGGATCAACTACGCAATTCAGGACGCGGTCGAAGCGGCGAACGTGCTAGCGGAGCCGTTGAAAGCGGGAAGCGTGACCGAAGCGGACCTCGCCGCCGTGCAGAAAAAACGGGAATTCCCGACGAAGGTCATTCAACGGTTTCAGGAGTTGATCCAAAAGCGGATCGTCAAATCGAGCCTGAACGAAAACCAGGCCTTCCGCCCGCCGTGGTTCTTGACGCTGCCGGTAATTCGTTCGCTGCCGGCGAAGCTGATCGCGTTCGGGATATCGCGGTCGCGGTTGCGGGAGTAGGGTTGGAGGGCTAATCGCGCGGTAGGTCGGGCGGTTGCCTGACCCACGAGGCGTGGAGATTCGTGATGAGGAGATTTGACGCTAAATGCATAACGTATCGGATTCAAGATGGTATTGTCATCGTTGCCTTCGCAGATGATGCTTTGGAAACGACACAATACTTATTGATACAGCGAACATTGAATCCAGAACAAGAAGACGTTGTCCTAGGCCATGACAAAGCCTATGTTGAACTTGGCTCCCAGCAGAGGTCAGCTTATGGTGCGATTGCTTCCGCTCAGCTTGCGGACGACGTTGTGCAGGTGAATTTTAACGAACGGGGCTTACAAGCAACGGGATACACGGCAGTCAAGGTAGCGCTCGTTGCCGAAAATGTTGATTTCGCAGCCTTGGCAGAGCACTTGGCGTTGGCAGTTGGTGAGAGCTCATGGGAGTATGGCGGCGGGACAACGGAGCCGTAGCTAGGGCAATTGGTAAACACAAAATTCATTATTTTTGCAACATCGAATTGCAGCTTAGCATGCCTTCGGCACACCGATTGCCAACGGCAATTGCTGCCGCCCAAATAAGGACTGCAACGGCTACTCCACCTCCAACAATTTCCGCACCCCGGGTGGCCCGACCGCGCAGCGGTTGGGTGCCGCTAGGCACAAGAAGCTGCGCCATGTTCGTCCGTTCTTAAGTGAACGCACATGGCGCATGCTTCTTGTCGCTCCGCGACCCAGCCAATTCTGGCTGGGCCACCCGATGTTCGGTTGCGCCGCCTATTCTCCCCAATAACCGCCGCACTGCGCCCATCGACGTCCCGTCCGTTTCTGTTGGGCCACATACTCCGCTGGCAATTCTCGATATGGTTCGTTGTCTTCAACACGAAACGGAATCAGCAGATTGTCCGACTCACAGGCGCGGAGGTATTGCCGCTTTGTCACTTTTTCCCCGTTGACCAGATATTGCGGATACCTCCGGCTTAGTCGGCCTTTGTCGTTCCATTCGCGGTGGATTCCATGATATCCCACGCCCAGTAGGTAGTAGTATTCCATAAATATGGTTTGGTTATCATGGTCCCACCACCGCATATAACCGATCTCGCCGTTATCGGGAAAATAATGTTGCTCTGCCAAACGGCCGTCATCGTGACACCACAAGTCAAGCCCGACGCCATGACGAAGCGTGTAGGTGATGAGCAGCCTGCCGTCAGTCTGCGACCATTGGCACGCAGTTCCATGAATCTTCCCGTTGCGAAACGGTTCCATGAACGTCAGCGTGCCGCTCTCGTCGAAGTGGAATTCGGTCCCGTGCTTCACGCCCTCTCTTAGGCCGTATTCAATATCGACTTCCCCATTTTCATACCACAATCGCCTCCCGACGATCTGTTTGCCAACGCGATAAATCGTCTCCTTTTTAGCACCGTTTTCGTGCCGTTCGCAGACGACTTCGCGAGCGCGCTTCGGGATCGATGATCGGTACCCTCGTCTGTTCATTCGCCCCCCAACAATTGCCGCACCGCCCCCATCAACACCGCCTCGACCTGCGGGGCCGTATTCGACGCCCGGGGGCTGGTTTCGTAGCCGCCCTGTCCGTAGGCGACCTCGGTGCCGATGTAACCGGGCGAGTAATCGCCGTAGGCGGCCATCGCCACGAACAGGTCGGGGCGTAGTTTTTGAGCGTTCAATTGATATTCGACGAACAACTCGCCCGGCATGTGCAGCACGCGAGCCTTGCCCAGTTTCAGGCAGGCGATGTCGATCGTCGCCCCGGCCCGCATGCGGCGGAGGAATAACAGGTCGTGTGCGGCGTAAATGCGGTCGGTTGTTTTGGCCGATTCGTCGGTGACGATCGCTGCCAACTTTTCTTCGTCCAAATGCTCCGCCGGCGGGAGTGTGACCGGGACCGTTTCCCAACCGAACGTGTCGGCTGTGACGGGGAATTTCTCGGTCGCGTCGAACGCCTTCTGCATGCCGGCCGCTAGTCGCCCAGCCAGCCGCACGCGGTTGTCGTGGGAACCGTCGTTGTATTTGCCGGCGCCGATGTTTCCCCCGGCTCCGTTGAAATGGATGTGCGGCACGCCGAGCGCGTCTTCACGCAGGATTCGCGCCATGCCGGGAAAATCGGACTCCGCCAAGCCGGTGCGGTAATAACTTTGCGGGTGCGTCGCGTAGTACGTCAGCACGCAGAGCAATTCATCACCGCTGTAAAAACTGATCGATTTCAAATAGGGGTCGATCGTTCCGTCGGGAAACGCGCGGATCTTGGGGTCGCGCGTGGCGGTGAACCGCATGTGCTGGACTTTCCCGTCAGGCCCAAGAATCCGCCGGTTGGAGGCGACCTTTTCCACCTTGGCTTGTCCCAAGCCGATCTCGGTCACCGGCCGTGCATTGGCCATCGCGTCCTTGGCTGCGTCCGCCGTCTTCTGCATCACTTCCCGCGCGAAGGGCACGTCCACCACCCCTCCCGATACCCACTGCGCCGCCATCATCGCCGCGGTCCCCCAAGCCAGCCGCGGGGCGTCATGTTGATGCAGCACGTGAATGGCGACCCGCTGGGGCGTTGTGCCGACGGCGCGGGCGATTTCTTCGCGAAACCGCGTATTCCCCTCACCGCCAATCCCAATCCAATCGATGGCCGCCAACACAACCGGTTGGTTATCAGTGACGAACACCACCCCTTTCAGCCACAACGAATTCCCCGCCTTCTCCATCGGGTTATAAGCCAACGGCGCACCAATCGGCGGCGTGACGTCGACGGCAAACGGAGCGACCTTCAGCGGCGCGTCGCCGGCGAACGCGAGGGCGGCGGAACAGAGCAGCGTCAGAATGAACATTGCAAGTCGGTAGAGCATCGTTGAAAGGTTCCTCAGTTTCTTCGATTAGCATTTGAATAAATTCTCACACAGCCGACGCCACACATCTTCCCCCCTCTCCCCCTGGGAGAGGGGATGGGGGTGAGGGTTTTCGCCAGGATGCTTCCGCTAGTAAGACCCAGCTCGAATTTCATCGCCATAAAACCGCACCAAGGCATCCGCAACACGTTCGGCCATATACCGATTCCCCCGCGCGTTGGGGTGCAAGCCATCATCGCTCAAGTGTCGCGATTCGTCGACCCACATTCCGGG
>CALFYU010000365.1 GCA_937952455.1 uncultured Planctomycetaceae bacterium | reverse complement strand
TTTCAGCCGCCCCAGCGTCGTCAGACCGGAGACCCCTACGTCCCATTGCCCGCTGTTGGCCCAAGATCCGTTGGCGCTTCGCTTTCGCAATAGAAACTTGACGCCGTTATCGATCGCCTCGTGGACCTTTGCGGCGGTGATCTCTTCGGCGGGCGCACTGCGCGGAGTTATCAGCAGCGACGTCGCGCACGCCACGATCAGCATTCGTCGGAACAGTTTGCCGCGCATCACAACATTCCCAGTACGACAGCGCTACCCTATCGTGTCGGTCGTCCGCATAATGGGGTGCCAATGGTGCGTGTCATCGTCATCACCAGATCCGATGACTCCGCCCGATTTCAATCATACCAGCGCCTCCGGCACCCAACAACATGTACCCCAATCGGAGCCGGCCGCGGCCAACGAAAACCGGGGTACCACTGCCGGTTTGTCCGCCAGTGCAAACCGTGAGTCCGCCCACATACGACTCTACTAGTCAGCAGTCGCACCCGGCCCCGGGGAAACGCACAAAAACACGCTTGCGCATCGCCAAAAACTTCGATATGCTATCGCCTGGGAATTCGACACTTCCTCCGACGGAAAAGTTGCCGCATGGACGACCGCCTCAATACCATCCGCCAAGGGGATTGCGTTGCCGGAATGAACGCGCTGGACGCCGGCAGCGTCGACCTGATCTTCGCCGATCCGCCGTTTAACATCGGCTACGAATACGACGTCTACGAAGACTCCGTCGCCAGCGAACAATACCTCGACTGGTCCCGTGAGTGGATCG
Organism: uncultured Planctomycetaceae bacterium; assembly: GCA_937952455.1. Classification (GTDB taxonomy): domain Bacteria; phylum Planctomycetota; class Planctomycetia; order Planctomycetales; family Planctomycetaceae; genus Symmachiella. The sequence goes on along the minus strand of CALFYU010000365.1, from coordinate 3,692 downwards.
CCGCCGCCCACCGCGCACTCAAACCGGACGGCACGTTCTGGCTGGCCATCGGCGACGAATATGCGGCGGAGTTGAAGATCGCCTCCCAGCAAATCGGTTTCCACTGCCGAAGTTGGGTGATCTGGTACTACACATTCGGCGTCAACTGCACGAAGAAATTCAGCCGTTCGCACGCGCACCTGTTTCACTTCGTTAAGGATCCGGAGAAGTTCACGTTCCGTGACGACGATCTCGATAACCGCATCCCTTCGGCCCGGCAACTCGTCTACAACGACAAGCGGGCCAACCCTCGCGGACGGCTGCCGGATGACACCTGGATCATTCGCCCGGCGGACATGTCGGGTGAGATGGTGCCCGATGACGAAAACTGGAGTCTCCCGCCGACTGACGACGACAACACCTGGACGCTCCGGCCGCAGGATCTGGCCGACCGCTTCCAAGCGGACGAAGACACCTGGTACTTCCCCCGCGTGGCGGGTACGTTCAAGGAGCGGGCCGGATTCCACGGTTGCCAGATGCCCGAACAACTCCTGGGCCGCATCATCCGCGTCTGCTCGCACGACAACGATCTCGTCGTTGATCCGTTTTCGGGCAGTGCGACAACACTCGCCGTCGCCAAGAAACTCGGCCGCCGTTTTCTCGGCTTCGAACTCTCGCTGGAATACGCCAAGCATGGCCTGAGCCGGTTGGAGAACATCCGCGTCGGCGATCGCCTTGACGGTGCGGAAGAACCGTTGGCCAGCGCACCGGCCACGAAGCGGCGCGATAAAAAAACCAAACAGCGCAGCGCCGCCGAGCATCGTTACAACGACGTGCAGCGCCAATTGACCGAACTTGGCGTTACCGAAGCGTATCGCTTGTCACACGACGGCTATTCGGCAGATCGCGTCGTCGCCGACCCCAACCTGAACGCCGCGTTCCTGGATGCCTGCCGGCATCTGGGGCTGGTCGGCGATCCGCGTTTGTGGAATCGGTTGTTGTTCCGCGCGCGAAAATCAGGACACTTGGCACACATCGAAACGACGCGGGAGACTCATCTGTCCTGGGCGGATTGTGATGCCTTTCTCTTCGCCAGCGAAATCGCACTGCAAATGCTGCTCGACGAAAGCCAAGCCGGGAGTCTGGATGAAATCCTGTGCGACCCAAATCTGGCGGCGGAATTCGATGTGATCGCCGCGCGGTTTGCTCCCGGTTTTTCGCCGCTGCAGTATCGCTGGGCGGCGCTGAAACTTCGCAAGCAGGCCAAGTTGGCCCGCAGCCGCGGTTCGGTGCTGCATCCGCCGCGATTGAAAAGGATGCAACCGGTTGACGAATACCTCGACGGAGACGTTCCCGAGGGCCCCGGCGTCTATGTGATCTCCGGCACAGCGCGACACAAGTTGTACGTCGGCGAAGCCTTGAATCTGCGGACGCGGCTGACGGCGCAGTTCGGACCCGTCGAAGTGCATGCGAACTGGTCCGATTTTTCAGAGACGCTGTCGATTCAAACCTATCGCACCGAAACGGCCCCGGCGGAAATGCTGGCCTGGCAAAGTTGCCTGATCGACAAATACAACCCGCGGCTGAACTTCCACGAACTGCGCACGACGGTCTAGTTGTCGACGTGTTTCGGGCGCTTATCCCCGCCGCTCCCAGCCCCCGGCTTTGCCGGGGGTTATCGGTCACCGCAATAAGAGACGCTCAACCGCCGCCGCGAAACACGAAATAGACCGCCCCGCACAAACAGAGCGCCGCCCACAGATAGTCGAGTTTCACCGGCTCTTTGAGATACAGCAGCGCAAACGGCACGAACACCGACAGCGTGATGACCTCTTGCAAAATCTTGAGCTGCCCAACGGCATAGTGGGTATTGCCGATGCGATTGGCCGGCACTTGAAACAGATACTCAAATAGAGCGATCCCCCAACTGAAAACGGCGGCGATTAGCCACGGCTTGGTCTTGAGTTCTTTCAGGTGTGCATACCAGGCGAAGGTCATGAAGATGTTGGACATCGTCAACAACAGGATCGTCTTCAGCAGGGCGGGCATTTCTCACCGTCGAAAATCGCGTGTGCATCCGTGACAACATTTGCGACGAAAATCGGTCAGCGCACGGCCGGGATCATCCTAGCGGGAAATTGCCGCGTGTACAGACGGCGGGCCCAAACGCGTCAACGTCATAGGCCCGAATCCCCGCCGGTACCGGAGGCAGGAATCTCGGCGAGTGGATTCCGAGATTGTACGGGAAGGGGGTGCACGCGGAGCTCCGTAGGTGATTGGCGCTGGACCGGCACGGCGCACGGAGATCCTCGGAATCATATTGACCATCGAGGATGGCCGGAAACCCGCAAAAGGTTGGGATTACCCAATTGAGCCGCGTCCGGATATCAATTAAGCTTTCTGAACCAAAGTAAACTGGCGCTACAAGTGAATCGTCACGACCCGATATCCCCAACGTCGCTGCCGTCCGATTTTGTCGATCACTTGCGACATCTTGAAGCCGCTTACTGTCAGCACGACGATCCCATCCGACAATCCGGGTTCAGCGGCGGTCCGCAACGCTGGCGCGAAGAACGCGGGCCGATTCTCCAGGCCGTTGATGTTGACGGCGATTTTTTGGACGTCGGATGTGCTAATGGCTACCTACTGGAATGCCTCGTCGACTGGGCTGCCCAGCGGGGCACTTCGATCGTGCCTCACGGTGTCGACTACGGCCCCCGGTTGATCGATATGGCGAGACGGCGTTTTCCGGCGTCGGCGGAGAACTTTCACGTCGCCAATGGCTGGGACTGGATCCCGGCTCGCAAATATCGGTTCGTCTACACGCTTTGGGATTGCGTCCCCGATTCATTCCTAGCAGCTTACTGCGAGCGGCTGCTCAATCAAGTCGTCGAGCCGGACGGCCGATTGATCGTGGGGATGTACGGAAGCAAGTCACGCAACATCCCACCGATTAATTTGGGACTTAAGTTACAGCGATTGGGATTTGACGTCGCAGGAATGACGGACGGCGGGAATCCGCCGGTGACAACGTTTGCCTGGATCGATGCGGGGCGGTGACGAGTGGCACGAGCGTGACCGGCAGAATTGGCAAAATTTGCCAACCGTGCTAAACTCTGGTTAGGCGCGATGATTGTGCCGACGCCCGGGGAAATCAGGTATGCCAACCAAGAATGTGAATTTGACTGAACACTTCGTCGAGTTTGTCGATCAACTGATCACATCCGGCAAGTACAAAAACGCCAGCGAAGTCGTTCGTGAGGGGCTTCGATTGCTGGAGCAGCGAACCAGCGAAGACCAGCAAAAACTTGCACTGCTGCGGACGCTTGCCGCGGAAGGGTTTGAGCAGATAGACCAGGGTCAGGGAATCGAACTACCCAACGAACAGCGGCTCGCGGCGCACATCGCCAAGCTGGGACGCCGGGCTGCGAAATCAGTCCGCGACGGAAAAAGCGGCTGACACTGATGGCCCGTTTCACGCTTTCTCCAGCGGCAGAGCGCGACATCCAATCGATCCTCGCCTGGACGCATGACCATTTCGGCGAACAGGCCCGGCTACGATACGAGGCGCTGCTGATCCAAGCCATCGTCGATGTCGCCGCTGACTCAGAACGTGTGGGCAGTGCTTCCCGCGAAGAACTCAGTCGGGGAGCGCGTACACATCACCTATGGCACAGCCGCGAGCATGTCGATCCGGCTCGCGGTCGCGTTCG
>CALFYU010000364.1 GCA_937952455.1 uncultured Planctomycetaceae bacterium | reverse complement strand
CCACGCCTTCCCCGCGCACGCTCCAAGCTACGGATGGGGTTGTGCGGTGTTGCCGGAGGTCGGTAGGGACCACCACGTCGAGGCCGAAGCGGCCGAGGTGATCGCGAATGACGACGACAACACGTTTACATTCGTTCTGGACCAAAATTACACCTCCGGACAGCATACGCTGGGCCGTTTTCGGATCTCGGCAACGACCGCACCGCAACCCCTCAAAGCGGGCGACCTGGATCAATTGCCGGAAGAGATGCGCAGTATCCTAGCGATCGAAGCCGACCAACGGCCTGCGGGACAACCTGGTCAACTGGCGGACTACTACCGCACGATCGCTCCGGCACTCGCCGAGACGCGGGAAAAAATCGCCGCGATCAAGAAGCAGCGGGAAGCCACCGTCGCTGCCAACACGCGGACGACGCTGGTCACTGTGGCCGTCGATCCCCGCGAAATGCGCGTCTTGGCCCGCGGCAATTGGATGGATGACACGGGAGAGATTGTCCAACCCGGCGTGCCGCACTTTCTTCAGCAAATTGTCACCGACGATCGCGCCACGCGGCTCGATCTGGCGAATTGGCTGACCAGCCCCGACAACCCGCTCACCGCCCGCGTGTTTGTCAATCGCTTATGGCAGCGGCATTTTGGCACCGGGCTTTCCAAAGTCCTCGACGACGTGGGCGCGCAGGGGGAACCGCCCGTGCATCCCGAGCTCTTGGACAATCTGGCGGTCGAGTTGATGGAGAGAGGCTGGGAAATCAAACCCCCGATCAAGCCGATCGTCATGTCGAACACCTACCGGCAATCGTCGCTAATGCGCGAGGAATTGGCGGAGGTTGATCCGTATAACCGGTTGTTGGCGCGGCAGTCTCGGTTCCGGCTCGATGCGGAGGTGATTCGCGATAACGCTTTGGCGGTCAGCGGGTTGTTGGTTGACAAGTTAGGGGGCCGCAGCGTTAAACCGTATCAGCCGGAGGGACTGTACCGGCACCTCAACTTTCCGCCGCGAACCTATGAAGAGGACACCGGCGAGAACCAGTATCGCCGGGGCGTGTATACGCATTGGCAGCGGCAGTTTCTGCATCCGGCGATGAAGGCCTTCGACGCTCCGTCGCGAGAGGAATGCACCGCGCAGCGGCCCCGCTCGAACACACCGCTGGGGGCCTTGGTGTTGCTGAACGACCCGTCCTATGTTGAAGCCGCGCGGGCGTTTGCCGCACGCGTAATCGCCGAAGGGGGCGAGACGACCACCGAGCGAATGAACTGGATGATGCAACACGCGCTGTCCCGCGATGCCGCCGCGGAGGAAGTCGCCGTGCTGACCGATCTGCTCCAGACGCAGCAGGCCGAATACGCCGCCCAGCCAGCCGCCGCAGAGAAACTGGTCCATACCGGCCAATCCCAGCCGCCGGAGAAAATTCCGGCGGCCGAACTCGCTGCCTGGACCGCGGCGACCCGCGCAGTGTTCAATCTGCACGAGTTTATTACGCGGAATTGACGCGTGACGACTCGCAGATCCCCTAGAACCAGTTTCAATACCCGGTTGTGCTTTTGAGAGAATCTTTCACAAAAGCGGCTGCGTGACGCATCAGAGGGTTTTGAAACTACTTGTAGGGAGGGCGCGGCCCCGGCATCCTCAGGGAAGCCCGAAGTGACAAAAGCGCGGACGGCTAATTCCGGTTCATGAACATCGCCGGGGCGTCGATGATCCAGGGGGTGGACCAGGTGCGTCCGTCGTTGGCGTTGCAGACGTCGAAGAAGTAGGTGTTGAACCGCGTGCAGGTGTAGTCGTGGTAGTTATGCGACGCGATCAGGTCGGCGGCGGTCAGGTTTTCGACGCCGGGCCGGGCATAGTAGTGAATCCGTCCGTCGGGCGTGAAGGACATGCCGATCGTCCACCAGCCGGTTTGTTTGATTTGCGGTCCGGTGTAGTCGTAGCCCCGCTCGTCAGCACGAATAATGAAGTAGGCGGAGTCCTCTTTGTACCCGTTGGTCTTGCTGTTGAATTGGATGAACATGCCGGGATACAGCGTTTCATATTCCGTACCGCCGCCGCTGCGGGACATGAATCCGAACAGGCCTTTCTTGCGGAAACCGCCGTGTGTTCTGCGGGACGCCAAGACGCTGGCGCGAAATCCGAAGGAGGTGCCGGTGCGGTCTTCCCATTTATCAAACTCGGGGATGTACAACCGCACGACGACGTTCGGCGACCAGGAGACGGGCACAAATCCCCCCAAGGCATTCGTCACGTCGACCAGCAGGTCGTCCTGTTGCCATTCGCGCGAAGACCAACCGGGAATGCCGGAGTTCAGCGTCTGCATCAACATGGCTCCCTTGCTGCCGGGGAGTCCGCCCGGCGGGGTGGGGACACGTTTGATGACGTCGGGTTGGCCCCGTTTGAGGCTTTCGAACCACTTGTTGTTGTTCGATTTGCCCGACGGGTACCGCGTCTGCTTATCGATATTGCTGCTGCTTTTGGGGAAGTTGTGGGTGAACGCCCAATTCTCGTCCTCGAAATCGTCGCTGGCATTGGCCTGGAACTGGCCGGTGCCGGGCACGACTTGCGCCGAGGCGGTTCCGGTAAAGATGGCCACGGTCAATACGGAACAAACAGTCGCCGACAGCGACTTGGAAAACGAGATTCGCATGGTATCCATCCCAAAACTCTGTTGGCGGTTGTGAGCTTTTCCACAGCCGAGCGCGGGGGTACTCTCCATGTACCCGTTTGGGTTATCGGATAGGTCTCTTTGGAAAGCTTAGACCATGTCCGCCCGAGCGATCCCGTTTATCGGAACCAGGCGGCGACGCGCGGAAAACTTTCACACGACAGCGGCGGATAGCGATATCGGCAGCAACAAGATGTCGTTGGTGACCGCGGTCGATCACTAGCGCGGAAGACAGATTGAATCAATCGCTGAAACGGAATGAGTACAAATCCGCATCCTTCAGCACGCAGCGCAAACGGATCGGCATTCCCGCGAATTTCGATAAATCCGCTTCGCCGCTCCAGTTCACTTTTCCGTCGATGCGGTCACCGAACATCTCGGGGCAATCGTCGATGCTGAACCCAGGCAGCGGTTGGCCGGAGGCGTCCTGGAGTTCTGCCCGCAACGAACCGGCCGCGGAGGTGGCATAATTCAGTCGCAGGTTGTCTCCCGTGAAAACGAACGACTTGGTCAACAGCTCCCCTCCAGCATACGGTCCATTTACGGAGACGAAGCCGTCAGTCCGCAAGGTGAGGCGACGGATGTGCACCGAAGGCAGCCGCCAGTTTTCCATCGCGAACAGCGACATTTCCGCCGGCGCGGTTTGCAGAATGCCGCGCTCCATATAGATCGCCCGCTCGTGCCAATTCCCTGTGTCGGGCCCGGGCCGCACGAATGCTTCGGGGAAGGTCCTGTCGAAATTGAGTCCGTCGCGGCTGGAGAGGAAGACGATATCGCTCACCCCTTTGCCGCCGATCCATCCCGGCTGCGGCTCGCGGGCATCGACGAACCGCGAGGGAAACATGAGTACGTATTGCGGAGCACGTGGATAGGGGATGGCCGAGTTCGTGTAGAGCTGTTCCAGCGGCGCGTTGCCGGTCGTGATTGGTACCAAGGGTGACCAGTTGCGGAAGTCTTTGGAGGTGCTGCGGCGGATCCACCGCACGCCCTCCTTGAAGGAACGCGTCGCGCCGTGCCCCAGCTTGCCGTCGGTGCGGATGCCCCGCGTATAGGCGACATATTCTTGAGCCCGCTCGTCCCAGTAGACGATGTTATGCGAGTCGAATGGGCGGTCGGTGAGCAAGGGGGCCTTTTGGAGAAGACGCCACCGCACTCCATCGGGCGATACCAATCCGAGTATGTCACCCGCACGGACGAAAGCTTTGTAGCGCTCGTCGTCTGGAGCGTGAGGGTTGCCATCCTTAAACACCGACATGTTGGCGCCGGGCCCGTCCCAGATCAGATTATTTTCTTTTGATCCGTCGAACTCGATCAGCCCCAGCTTCGGCTTATGCCAATGCACGCCGTCCTCGCTCTCGGCGTAAGCCGTCATGGCTCTTCTTTTGCCCTTGTTGAAGTCGGCGCCATCAGCTCGATACCAGGCGCGAAATTTTTCGCCGTCGCGGAACACCGTCATGTAAGACACGCCGAATCTTTCCCAGGGGAATTCGTTGGCAATCGCGATCTCCCGCCGGACGGGTTGGTTCAAAACCACGCGGACCTCGGTGCGATCTTCGATAAAATGCCGATCGACGAAGAGCTGCCGGGACGAGCCGATCTGTAATGGCTCGGCAGCGGTCGCGGACGAACCGGAGAAGGCAACTGCGATCGCGATTCCGGCGGCGAAGGCGGGACATTTCATCACAAGTTTTCCAGCAAGGAAAAAAGCGAGAATTTTTTGTGGATTGGCCGAGTATGGGGTGTTAGGATGCGAATCACAAGTCGAACTTGCCTCGCTCGCAACGACATTTGTTGCGCTCCCGTCCAGGACGTCGCTCATGCCCATTACCGTTCGCTGCTCGTGCGGAAAATCGTACCAAGTCGCCGACAAACTGGCGGGCAAGAAATTCAGGTGCAAGTCGTGCGAGAGTGTATTGGCCGTCAAACGGCCCGTCGCCAGGACGAAGGTCAATGCGGATCGCGGTGACCCGGATTCGGGCTTTATGGACGTTGATCTTGACGCGGAATTTGCGCAGATGACGGAGGTCGCGCGCCAGGCTCCGGAATCCCGATACCCGGAGAGTCAGTTCGCCCATCCGTCCGAGCGATTCGGGCTTAAAGAAGCGGGGCTGGACCGGCCGGATGAGAGTCGGAATCAACCCTTAATTCCTGAGATGCCGCTGGTTGAAAAGATCGTTGCCAAACTGTTGCCCTTATTGGGGGTCTGCTTGGGTTTGGGGATGATCGCCGCGACGTACCTGCTCATCGTTCACGCGCAATTGTTCTGGCCATTTCTGGGAGTCGCGGGAATTATCGTGACAATTGTCTTTCTGAATAAACTGTTGAGCGGAGATGAGGATGACTAAGAGGAACGTCCGGAAGAGATGTGTAGGTCAGGCGGGGGCCTGCCCACCGGGTGAGCAATCGATCGACTGACACAGGGAGAATTGACGGATGCCGATTAAGGTCCGCTGCTCGTGCGGGAAGACGTACAACATCGCCGACAAATTGGCGGGGAAGAAATTCAGGTGCAAGTCGTGCGACAAGATACTGTCGATCGCGCGTCCGGCGCCGCGTGCCAAAGCGAAAACGGCAAACGGCGATGATGACTCGGGGTTTTTGGACATGGACCTCGACGCGGAGTTTTCGCAGATGGCGGCGGTTGAGCAGCCGCGCATGGAGGAAACCGAAGAGGAAAGCCCCTTCCTGGACCCGCGAACAAGGCGTGATCCCCGCGTCGCCGATTTGAACAAAACGGATGCGGAGCCAGCAGCGAAGTATGTTCCACAACCCTCCACTGCGGAAAGGACAGGCAAGGCGCTGTTAGCCCTGACCGGCATTGTGTTGGGCGTCGGCCTGCTCGTGGGAATGGGCATGCTGTGGAAGCAAGGCGTCCGCTGGCGCGGGCTCGGTGGGCTGGGAATCATTCTAATTATCGGCGGTGTGCGAATGCTCGCAGATGGCGATTAGCAAAGTCGGTCGGGCTCGTTCACGCCAACAAACGCTCAATCGGCGTCCCCTCGCACAGTGCCAACGGGCGGCCGATGGGGGTAATTAGCTCTTGATCGTATTCGACGCCCACCACGCTCAAGATGGTGGCGTACAAATCGGGGACCTCGATCGGGTCGGCCGGGGATTTTTTGATGCCCTCGGGGTCGGTCTCGCCGATGACCACGCCGCTGCGCAGGCCGCCGCCGCCGATGAGGGCGGAGAATCCGCTCGGCCAGTGATCGCGGCCGTCCAGGGCATTGATGTTCGGCGTGCGGCCGAATTCACCGATACATAATACGACCGTCGATTGTAGCAGATCGCGCTGCCGAAGATCGTGAACCAACGCTGCCAGGGCCGGATCGAGAATCTCGCCGTTTTCGCGATGGCCGTCGAAGTTGTTGGCGTGTGTGTCGAAACCCTCCAGCGTCACCTGCACCGCCTTGACGCCCGTTTCGACCAATCGCCGGGCCATCAGGCAGCCCTGTCCGAAGGCGCTTTCGCCGTAGGCGGCGCGGACGGATTCCGGTTCGCGCTCGATTTCAAACGCCCGCAACTGCTCGGAGGACATCATCGTCAATGCCCGCTGGACCGTTTGGCGATGTTGCGTTCGGTCGGCGGTGGCGGTGCGGCCCCGGCGAAACGTCTGCTCAACGATCTCCAGGTTCGACAATCGCCGCTGCTGGCGTGTGTCTCCCACGCGGGCGGTAACGTTACTGACCTTATCGCGCGGATTGAATACCTTAAACGGATCGAACTCGTCGCCGAGATAGCCGCCGCGTCCGGGGAATGGGTCGTTGCCGATCAACACATTACGCGGGATTTCGACGCGATCATTCGTCTGCTGTTGCGTCACCAGCGCAGCGATCGAAGGATGCGTGACGGTCGGATCGGGGCGGTAGCCGGTCTTGAGGAAATAAGCGCCCCGTTCGTGGTCTCCCTCTTTGGAGACCAGCGAGCGGATCACGGAAAGTTCATGAATCTGTTCGGCCGCGCGGGGAAACAGGTCGGCGATTCGCAGGCCGGGAACCATTGTGCCCAGCGCTTGCGTCGGTCCGCCGATCTTGGTGCCGGGATGGGGGTCCCAGGTTTCGAGTTGGCTCGGACCGCCGGCAAGCCAAAGAGTGATCAACGATTTCTCGCGCTCCGCTCCCCGCTGACCGGCGGCGCGGGCATCCAGTGCGGGGAGCGCGAACGACAGCGTTCCGGCGGCGGCGAGTTTCAGGGCATCGCGCCGCGAGATCTGGGTTGGTGAAAGTTCGGCCATCGTCTTTGCTCGGGGAGGAAGTTGCTAATGGTTCCAGGAAAACTCCGTGGTGTTCAACAAACTCCAGAACAGGTCTTCGACGACTCGCTGCCTGGGTTTGTCGGTGGTGCCTTGCAATTGCGCGACGAAGTGTGACGACTCGGTCGGTGTTGGGGGACGTGATAAGCAGATCAGGAATGCCGCCTCGACGCATTGTTCGTCCGTGGGGGCCATCGCGGCGACGCCGCCGACGGAGTTAAACAGATTGGCCTCGATCAACTCACTGACGAGATCGCCGTTCATCAGGACCAGCCGCTGTGGAATTGTTCCCCCACGTTCCTGGAGTTCATCGCTGCCGAGGTCGCCGTACTGGCGGATGAAATCCCCCTCGCGGATGAGCCGGATCGTGCGAACCAGCAGATGCGAGTTGCGATCGATGGTTTGCACCGAGGCCGCTTGAAGGATAGAGCCGATCACCTGTTCAGGCCGCAGCCGCACGAGCGGAAACGCGGCCCACGCCTCTTCGGCACTTTGTGGGGCTGTGGCGTCGTCGGCTATTGAAGCAATTCGGAAAGCGCGGGTCGAAGTGATCGTTTCTATGAGATATTTGAGGCTGTGGTTGTGCGCGGCGAAGTCGTCGGCGAGCAGGTCCAGCAGATCGGGCTGATCGGCCGGCGGCGGGTCGTCGAGGTCATCGACGGGCGTAATGTAAGCCCGGCCGAAGAGCAGGCCCCAAATGCGATTGACGGTCGCGCGACGGAACCGGCGGTTTTCGGCGTGTGTGATCCAGGCCGCCAATTGCGCTCTCGGCGTGCCCGTATCCGGAACCCATGACGATGAAAAGGGAACGGCGGGGGCGACGGTGCGTTCTTCGAGTGTTTCTCGATCCTGCACTTTGTAGTCCTGCTGCTTGTCCTCGACACCGAAGGGGGAGAGCGCAACCTGCCCGAAGTGCGCGGCCAGTCCCTCGAATTGCAGTTGCTTCCAGTCGCGGAAGGGATGGTCGTGGCATTGGGCGCAGTCGATCCGCTGTCCAAGAAAAGCGCGGACGGTGCGGCCGGCGAGTTTGTTTTCGTCGAAGTCTTCGTCGACCCGCGCGGCGGTCACAAAGTTCACGGCCGGGGTCCCGGTCCATAGCCCGGTGTCGGCGATCAGGTGACGCACCATCTCGTCGTAGGGGCGGTCCTCGCGAAGTTGTCCGCTGAGCCAGTCGGTCAAACGGTCGCGGCGAAAGATAATGAACGGTCCCTGTTCGGAACCGACATAAACGCGCGCTAGGCGCTGTGCGAAATAATCCGCAAAGCGTTGATCATCGAGCAGCCGGCGCGTCCAGCGGCGGAGTTTTTCCGGTTCGGTGTCTGCCTGAAATTCGCGGATTTCCTCCAGCGAGGGGATTGTGCCGTGCAGCGCGAGCGAAAGCCGCCGCAGGATTAACAAATCATCCGCCGGCGCGGCGGGATTGATGCCTTTTTCTTGCCAGGAGCGGCTGAGGGATTCGTCAACGTCATTCGCGACGGTCGATGGCGACGGAGCCGAATCCGTTTCGGGCTTGCGGCTGGCAGGACGAACGGCGGCGGCGACCAACAGACTGACGCCGGTCACCACGGCAATCGGGATAAAGGCGGTTCGCAGTTTCATGTGAGCACCGCACATTGAATGACGTAATCGGGTTCGCGGGAACTACAGAGGGATGCCACGAGTCGTCTGTCTCGTCTCGCAAAAATCGATTATTTTCTAAAGATCACTCGCCGCAAGGCGAATAACAGGGCGTAGCCAGATCGCTCGTCGTCTTCATGTGATTCGAGCGGTCCCAGAGTTTCTTGACGCCGTTTTCAGATTCCGGCCGAGGGGAAGAACAGGATTCGCATGTCCGAGCATTTGCAGACACCCCCGGACGCCTATCCGCTGCGGCCGGAAGCGGCTGAATTGACGACGTTTTACGACGAGATTGCTGCCGCCGAAGACATGCCGGAAGTCAAATCGCCGCAGCAGCGTCGCACATGGTCGCTCCGGGGTGTGCTGGCCGGGTTGTTTCTGGCCATCCGTTTTGTGTATCGGCTCCTGGGATCAGTGTTGGTGCTGGCTGTCGTCGCCGCGATTCCGATCTTCAACTTCTGGGTGTTGGGATATTTGCTCGATGCCCAAGGGGGGTTGGCGCGGGGCGGGAAGTGGCGGGATGCATTTCCGGACGTCGCGTCGCTGTCACGGATCGCGTCGATTGGTGTGGGCATCACGCTGTGGCTATTGCCATTGCGTCTGTTGGCCGGATTGGCGGTTGATGCCCGGTTGATCTCGGCCGGATCGACCGCCGATGTGGGCTTGCACCGTGCGGTGTTCATTGTGTCGGTGCTGGTCACCGTACACATTTGTTTCGCGCTGGCGCGCGGCGGGGGGCTTTCCTGTTTCTTTCGGCCAATTAAGAACCTGCGCTGGTTCATCCAACAAGTTCGCAGCCGGCAATATCTGGAGGTCGCCGACCGTGAGATACGGGCGTTTATGACGTCGCTGAGAATTCGGGAGCGGTTTTGGCTCGGACTGCGGGGCTTTTTCGGTGCGCTGTTGTGGTTGTTGATTCCGACGGCGATGTTCGCCGCAGCGAATAGTTCCGAGGGGGCCGCTGTGCTGGTGACGATCGCGGGGGGGCTGTTGTTGATTCCCGTATTGAGTTGGATGCCGCTGCTGCAAGCCCGCTTCTCCGCCGAGCGACGGTTGCGGGCGATTTTTCAACTGGAGGAAACGCGTCGCATTTTTCGCCGGGCGCCGCTGGCGGGGACGATGGCGGTGATCGGCACGCTTGTGTTATCGCTGCCGCTTTACCTGGCTAAGGTGGCGTTGCCGCCGCGGGATGCGATGTGGATGGTGACGTTGGTGTTCATTGTCAGCATCTGGCCGGCCAAACTGCTGGCGGGTTGGGCCTACCACCGCGGCAGCGCGCGGGAAGAGAATGCCTGGTGGGGATTTCGCTGGTTGGGCCGCGGGGTGATGCTGCCGCTCTTGGCGGCGTATGTTTTTTTGCTGTTGTTCACACCGAGCCTGGGGGAGCACGGCAAACGGGTGTTGTTTGAACACCACGCGTTTTTGTTACCGGTGCCGTTTTGAGGGACGTTAACGCGACACTGCTGGGCTGAAGTCGGGTGGCACTGATTGCGGCAGGCAATCAGCGTGCCGAAGGCACAAGAAGCAGCAGTTTCCGTAATCCCTGACAACGCAGCCTCACTATCAAAGCAGTCGACGAATTGCGGCTTCTTGCGGGCTGCGCCCGCCCCGTTGCGTCGTTTGTTTGATCAGGCGGCGCGGACGGTGGCCAGGATGCGTTCGCGGCGGGCGCGTTCCCAGTCGGCGTCGACCATGATTTTCCCC
>CALFYU010000363.1 GCA_937952455.1 uncultured Planctomycetaceae bacterium | reverse complement strand
CGCCGTGGATAGCGTGGGCATCGATCCCCACGGACACAACCACGAACAATCGATCTATAGTGAGAGCCGCTTCCTGTTTCCTCGGGGTTCCGTCGGAGATCTACTGCCGTTGAACGACGCGGCTGTCGAAGGCGCTTTGGTCGAAACCGACGTGACGGATGGACATGAGCAAGGCTCGATAGAATGTGCACTGACGTACACATCCCATTTTACGGGATTTAGCGCCGTCAGGCGGCATGGTCTGATGCAGGGATTGGGCCTGAACTCCCGCCTTCTCGAAGAGCTCGTTGCCCAGAGAAACCTGTTCCGGATGTTTCCCCAGGCCTGTTTGGCAAATGCAATATTCCCCGCGAATTTTTCGTTTCTAGGCAGATCGTATACAGAAGATCTCGTCCCCTCGTTCGATCGCGAACAAGTCGAAGCCGGCCTAACCCTCGACGGGAGGCCGGTCCGGCTCCTGGGAGCGGAGCGGCACGGGTTCGAAGAGCTATTCACGTTGGCCGAAATCAACAAGAATATTTTCGTACATGCGGCGAGAGAGGCGGGTGTCCCTCTTTTGTCCTATGCCGATGTGAGCGCAGACCGCGCGTTGACGTCCTCGATGATGCATGAACTGGAAGCCCGCTTGAATTTCAAGTTCCTCGATCAAGCGCCGCTGCCCGCACGCACGCCCGACGATGCGGCCGCCATTTTGGCGGAGTTGGCCGCCGAGTTTCCTTTTATATTCTACAAGTACCAAATCCCGGATCTCGTCAGCCACTCGGGACGCCCGGAACTGGCTCGAGAGGTGTTTGCAACGATCGAAGAATTTGTTCATGGAGTGCTCGTTCGCATCGATGCCGAAAAGACCATCATCGTGGTTACCAGCGACCACGGCCATCTCGAACAAGTCAACTACCACGAAGGGCATCCCAAGAACCGGGTCCCGACTTGGTATTTCGGACCGCAAGCGCTAGAACATGCCGACCGGCTGCGCACTCCTGAGGCGATCTTCCAGCGGTTCGCACAATTGGCTTCAATCGTCTCCTAACACAATAATTCGTCAAATCGCTAAGTCACAACGATTTCATTCTCATCAATCTCGATTCCCCAACCCGGTGCATCGCTGAGTTGGATCTGCCCGTCGACAATCGGCGGCTGGCCGCGGACCCAAGTCATCCAACTTCGGCCCGACTCCGCCAAGGGGTCCGGATCCAGCGCCGCGATCGCGTGTAGCCCCCAGACTTCCGCCCCGCGATGCGGGCACACGCGCAGGCCGGCCTCCCCCGCCATGCGATAAATCTTGATCAACTCGGTCAGTCCGCCGCACCAGCAGACGTCGGGCTGCAATACCCTATGCAGCCGCCGGTTGATGATCTCCGCGAACGCCGCAGCGGTGAATTCGTGCTCCCCGCCGGCAATCGGAATCGGGCACTGCGCCGCCAATTCCGCATAGCCCTCAAAATCGTCGGGCAACAGCGGCTCTTCCAACCAAGCGAGTTTGTAATCCGCAAGCCGGCCGGCGACGTCGAGCGTCGTATCGACGTCCCACTGCATAAAGGCGTCGATCATCAACAGACCCTCATCGCCGATGCGCCCGCGGGCGTCGGCGACGGCTTCGATGAGCGGATCGAGACCCGACCGGGAATCAAACTTTGAGAGGTGCAGCTTGATCGCGCGATGTCCCGCTTCGAGCGCCGGCTCAACCGACCCCCAAACGGTGGCATAGGTCGGAATCGATTGCCCGACCTCGCCGCCGAGCAACCGGGCGATCGGCGCACCCGCCGCCTTCCCCCGCAAATCCCACAACGCCAGATCCACGCCGCTGAGCGCCATCAGCGCCAATCCCTTTCGGCCAAACGGGAGCGTGGCGCGATACATCTCCTCCCAAGTCCGTTCAATCGCCGCCGGGTCGCGTCCCAGCAGCAACTCGCGCAAGACGGTCCGCACGACATGAATCCCGGCCGCTCCCCCGCCGCCGACGCCATACCCAACCAACCCCGCATCGGTGTCGACGGCAACCAGAATCTGCCCCATACTCGTCCGCCAATCCGGCGGCGCGTCGGGACTCTGCGGCTGACAGGCACGAATATCGGTAATCTTCATAGGAACTTCTCGACTGTAGCGGGGGACGAGAAGATCGACGCTGTGCGAGGCACACAAACTTCATCGACCCGATAAAGATGAAGGTCAGGCAGCGTACCCTATACAACGGGCAACATCAAAGCGACTAAATTCCCTTTCACGTCCGACTTTGCTGGTTGCAATCTGGACTTTGGACTCGCCGGTTGGCACGCGATTTGATTCACTGGTAACGACACGGAATCAACATGATTCTTTCACAAACAAGCCGCGCAGTAACGCCCTAGTCTGTGAGTTCTCGCAAGCCTGCTTCAAATTACCCAAAATATTCTTTGCTGGAATCGGAGATTCGTCGGCAATTCTGCGGCGTTTCGACGTTCAATCGAACAAACACCCCCCTTCGCCGAAGTAAGAGAATTCTGTGGACACCTTGCCTGCTGCGGCCACTAGTATGGGCAGCATGGAGCACTCTGAAGTGACCGACGCCGACCTGGTGTCCCAGACGTTGGCGGGCAACCGCGATGCGTTCGGCTGTTTGTTCGACCGTCATGGGGCGATGGTCCGCGCGGTGGTCGGCCGCGTTTCGCGAGATTGGCCGACCGTTGAGGATATGACGCAGGAGTGCTTCCTGCGTGCCTTCAATAGGTTAGCGAGCTTGCGAGATCGTGACCAATTCGGGGTGTGGGTGGTCGGGATCGCGCGGCACGTGGCCCGCGAACGACGGCGCACGTTGCGTCGGGACCGACACGAATTCGGCAATCCCGCCAACGCCCGCGCGACGACCTCCGGAGTCGCCGATCTTGAAACCGCCGAGCAAATCGAGCAATTGATGCAAACACTCTCCAACTTGCCCGAGCGAGAGCGCTTGGCGATTCACGCGCACTTTTTGCAGGAATACAACGCCCAACAGGCGGCCGAATTGTTGAACCTCTCCCGGTCGGGATTCTACGCACTTCTCAAGAAAGCACTCGCGCGATTGGTCGCGACCTTGAACGCCCACAACCAGCAAGAGGAAACGAAAAGTTAGATGGCCTGTCTGTCGCAAGAACAACTCGCCCAACTCGCCATAGGCATCACCGAGGAGCCGGAGTGGACAGCCCACCTGCGGGATTGCCCCCGCTGCCGCGAGAAACTTGCGCAACTTCAGACAGTGACCGCACAACTGGCGGCGGCGCACAACGCGCTGCGGCGCGGCCACGCGGAATCGCGGCGGCAGCTTTTGGAAAAATTGCCCGTTGGAGAACATCCACCCCAGCCGGTGCGAACCCGGCGCCAACCCCTGTCTTGGTTCAAAGGATTGAACATGAAGCAACGCATTCTTCTCAGCGGCGTTAGTGCTACAGCAATCGTGGCATTGTTTGTGACCTGGATCGCACTGACCGCCAAACCACTTTTTGCCATGGAGTTAATGAAGGAAAGCCTCAGCAAGGCAAAGTCATGCAAGACGACGTCGGTTATGGAGTTTGATGACCCTGTCCGACCCGGAATTGACGAAGGGCCAGATAGGATCTCTTCCGTAATATATGAACTTGCTGTGGGTGACGGTCGTTTTGATGCGGGTGACAAATATATTGAAATCAAGGGAAAAGGTGCACTCTCATACCTCAATACGATCTACATACTTCCCGCAGGCCGGCCCGGACTCGAAATTAACCATTTCACGAAAACGTTTCGCCGCGATCCTGTTAAACTAGGCGTGTTGAGTCTAAATCCTCGGAACCACACGATGCGCATATGCGAAGAACTGGGCCGGCATCCAGAAAAAGCGAATCGCAGCCTGGGCACCAAAATCATCGATGCAAAGAAAGCTCACGGCTTCGCGATTGACGGCGAGGAGGTTTTCGGAGACGAGCACGAGGACGGACGTCCGGATCTGGACGGTCCTATCGAAGTCTGGCTGGACGCCGCAACCCACTTGCCCATCAAAATACACATGAAGTCGAAGCCCGGGAACAACCAGCAAACTCCGTCTTCCACAACCACAACGTACTTCCAGTGGAACATCAAAACTGACCCCAAGCTGTTCATCGCCACGCCGCCCCAGGGCTATGTCGACGAGACTCCTCCGAATTGAGCCCGCTTTGCATTGGTTTTCGAATCCACGTGCGACGGCGGGAATAAAGGAACTCGTCGTCGCACGGCTGACAGGCCCCGGTCGATCCACCGCGCGCAGCTATCGACCGCTCTCCAGCGAAACCTTCGTCACCGCAATCCGCCCGGAAAAACAGACGTCGACGTCGTGGTCCGGTTGGCGGGGGCGGTTGTGGTAGTTGCCGCGATAGTGGTAGCCGCCGTCGGTGTAGTCGTAGACCAACGGATGCGGGCTGGTGTCCAACGGACAGAGGACGATCTCTGGCTCCGTAGCCAGTTTCTCTAGCGCCGGGAAATTGACGTTCCAGTAGGCTCCCGGCTCCAACCTCAGCGGCTGCAGCCACTCGAGCACGCGGCGCACCATTGTCTCGGCGGCCGGCCAATTCAGTTTCACCGCGCCGCGGCGGTATTGCGAAAAGGCAATCCCCGGTTTTCCCAACAGCGCCGCTTCCCGCACGGCGGCGACGGTGCCCGACATGTAAACGTCGACCCCCAGATTGCTGCCGTCGTTGATCCCGGATATCACGAAATCGGCATCCGGCACGACCGAAGTCAGGCCAATCCGCGTACAATCGGCCGGCGAACTATCCAGCGCCATCCGCCCCGGCGAGACTTCGGAAAGCAATAACGGGCGCATCACATTCACGCGGTGCCCGCAACCGGAATGCGGCTCTTGCGGGGCAACGACAGTCACTGTCCCGTATTGTTCGACCGCCCGTTCCAGCGCCGCTAGCCCCGCCGCATCGATTCCGTCGTCGTTCGTCAGCAGGAGTTTCATCGCGCTTTCTGCAATCTCTTAACAAATCGAGATCCCGGCATCGCGATTAAGCCATCCCGCGCCGCCGCAATTCGGCCATTACGTTTTGCACGATCGCGTTGACCTCGGACCGATCAATTTCATTGGCCTGTACCGGACAGCCGCCGACCGGTTCGCCCGTAAAACCTTGCTCGGCCAGCAAGCATTGTAACGTCTTGCTCAACAAACCCAGGTCCGTATTTTGGTCGGGCGACATTGGCTGCCGGCCAGTGCCCATCTTGAAGCCCCGCAACTCGACCGCTGCCCGAAACCCTTCGGGAAATTCCGCCGAATAGAGCATCGTGTCGAACAACGTTACCAGATCGTATTGCACTTGCCGGGCTTCGTCGAGTCGGCCGGCAGTCGTCAGATCATAAAGTTTGCGGGTGATCTCCGGCACGACTCCTGACGTGGCGTTGGTTCCGCCGTCGCACCCGATCAACAGCAGCGGCATCAACGCAGCATCCCAACCGGTTAAGAAGCTGAATTCCGGGCGATTGGGCCGCACGGCTTGGATCATGCGGATCATGTGCGGAATGTCACCCGAAGAATCCTTGATGGCCACGATCTTCTCAAAATTGTCCGCCAACCGCTGCACGGTCGGCACGTCGATCGGGCTGGCAAATAGCGGAATGTTATACAGCGTGACGTCGACTGGCGTATGGCGGCCGATCTCGGCGAAGTAAGCGTAGACCGATTCGGGGCTGAGCTTGTAATAAAACGGGGCCACAATCGCCACCGCCCGCACTCCCAATTCGTGGTAATATTCGCAGGCCTTGATCGTTTCTTTGACGTTCGCTTCGGCGGCGCCGGCCAGAATCGGCACGCGACCGCGGGTTTGGTCGACAATAATTTTAATAATCCGTCGCCGCTCTTCGGCAGTGAACCGAGTGAATTCCCCGGTGGAACCGTTCGGATACAAGCCGTGCACGCCCCGCTCGATCAGCCAATCGGTGTAGCGGCGGAGTTCCCCTTCATGGATCTCGCCCCGCTCGTCCAAGGGAACGAGATTTGGCGTAAAAATACCTTGCAGTTTGGCGGAATTCGGCATGGGACTCACAGACTGTTTGCGCGGATTTCTTTCGGCGCCGGGAACGGCGACCGGCGGACGCGACTATCATAACACGCAGCGAGGGCGCCGGCAGGGCTAATGGGGAAGGATCGGCGAACTTTTGCGCCGCGATCCAAGGGCCGGCATCCGCAGCATCGCTGCAACCGGCAAAAGCGGCCCCGGCCAACGATGTTCGCGTGGGGCATCAGACCCGGCGGCTGGAGCGGCAGACCGCGAAGATTGAGACGCCGAATAAGAAGACAACCACAATACCGGGAATGATGAAGTCGGTCCCCGATTGCGGTTCCAGCGGCGCCGGCAACTCTTCGGCTTGTGCAAACAGGGCGGCGGCGCAAGCGATCGGCGCGCGGCCAAAAATCCCCCATCCCACCGCTGAGAAGACGGCGATCCTCGGGAGGCTCCGCCCCAGGAACCGAGACATACGCATAGTCCTTTTTGTCGTGTCGTTAGGCAGGGACTGGTGATCCGGACGAGTCGGCCAAGCCCACATCCGAGCTCGTTGCCGTAGGAATTCAGCATACGCTGCCACAGCCGCCGATTCCAGTGGCAAATGGCCTTCGCGGAAGATTACAGCAATTCGCGGAGCGGGACCCGTAAGCGGCGGAACTCGCGGCTGGGCAGGCAAACGGTGTCCCAGCCCGCGGAGCGGGTTTTCATGGCCTCCAGATAGTCGTCGGCCCAAACGCCGAAGAACGCGTAGCGCCGGCCGCGGAATTCGAACAATTCGTCGAACAGCCGCCAATGCTTTTCGTGGACCACGTGGTAGGCAAACGCCAACAGGCCGCGAAAACCCTCGCCGAACACCGCTTCCCATTGCAGCAGCGCCGGCACGTCCTCCGCTCCAGTCCAATTCTCCCACTTGTGTCCCTGCGGACGCTGCCCCGAAGGAAACCGTCGCCCCTTCACATCGACCAGCAGGTTCGTCGTGCCGGGAGAATAGACGATGAAATCGATCGATTTTAGCGAAGCCCCGTCGAGCAATGCGCGGCGGCGTTCGTCCACGAAGACATAGGGAGTCCGCCGCCCCCGCAAGAACTCCTCGAACGCCACGTCGTAATGATTCCACCGCAGGCCCATGCCCAGACCCTCCGCCGCTGATTGTCGCGAGTGTCAATACGCTGCCTGCGTGACAACAAATCTAATTGCATCCGCCGCGCATTTCAATCCGCAATCCCCGCTCTCCAGCGATGGAAGCGATGTTTGTTTCGGCATCACCACCGCATCGCGAGTCTTCCACAAAGCCCAAAAATAGCAGCCACGAAATACGCGAAACACAGAATTAAAAGAGCAAGATGCATCCCGTTCGTCAGAATGCCGTTGAGGAAATTGGGTATCTCCATTTCACTCCCTTTTCGTTGTCGAAGCGATCCAACACTTTGCATCCTGCTCGACGTTCTCATGAATGGCAAAACGATGAGACTGGCAGGTGCGGCGGCGCCTGCGAAACGGACGGTGTAGGGTCCAGCCGATGTTTTACGTCGGATTTCGTTGCGTCACATTGCTCCACAAGGATCCCCGCACACGACGGCAAGCCGTCGGTTTGGGACTTGCGGTTGCACGCCTACAAGTCTGTGTTTGATCCGTGTTCATCTGTGGCTAAGAAAACTCGGTCCTTAACCTCAGTCCGTTTGCAATGGCGAATCGTCGTCACGTATCTTAGCGTTCACCGCCAAACCGTTTCATTCAATTCCACTGCGTTCGGCCGCGTCCGCTGCGGTGAGTTTCTCAACGCGATGCGGCAACTGCGGCACTGCCGGTCCCGCAAGTCGAACATGCCGAAAACGTGCCCCCCAAGAATCGCGATCTGTTTTGAATACCCCACTCTCAACGGCGGGGAGCGATCGCTGTTGGCGGTGTTGGATGCGCTGCCGCCCGGTGCGGCGGATTTCGTCGCACTCGCGCCGGAGGAGGGGCCGTTGGCCGAGGCGCTGGCGGCGCGCGGCGTGGCCGTGATCCCCCTGCAACTGCGAGGTCGCGACGGCACCCGCCTGGGACGGAAGGCGGCCGTCACGCAGCTTGTGCGAGCGGTCGAGCAAAGTTGCGCGGATTTGGTGCACGCGAATAGCCTCGCCATGGGACGGCTGACCGGCGCCGCCGCGACGGAACTCAGTGTCCCCTGCACCGCTCATGTGCGGGACATTTTGCGGCTCAGCAGCGGCGCACTCGCCGACTTAAGCTGCAACGCCCGCGTCATCGCCGTCTCAAACGCGACGCGGGCCTTTCATTGTGGGCAGGGACTTTCCCCAGAGCGGACGACGGTGATCCATAACGGGATCGATACGGATGTGTTTCGACCGCGGGAGCCGTCCGGTGCACTGCGGCGGGAGCTAGGATTACCGCCTGAGTCCATGCTCATTGCCACCATTGGTCAGATCGGCCTTCGCAAAGGACAGGACGTGTTGGCCGCCGCCGCGAGACGGTTGGCGCGAGATTTTACCGACGTCCACTACCTGCTGATCGGCGAACGAAACTCCGGCAAACAAGAAAACATCAATTTCGACGCGGCACTCGACGGCCGGTTTCCGGCTGGACGATTGCACCGTTTGGGGCTTCGCCACGATGTCCCGCAGTTGTTACCGGAAATCGACCTGCTCGTGCACCCGGCCCGGCAGGAACCGTTTGGCCGCGTGCTGTTGGAAGCGGCTGCCTGTGGGCGGGCGATCATCGCCACCGATGTGGGCGGCACGGCGGAAATGCTCACCGATCGGGAGTCGGCGCTGCTGGTGCCTGCCGATGACGACAAAGCGCTCGCCGCAGCGATCGCTGACGTGTTGACCAATGAACAGCTGCGGCGGCGTTTCGGGAACGCGGCCCGCGCCTGCATCGAAGCCAATTTCACCATCGGCCGCGCCGCCGCCGCGCTCTACGACGTGTGGCAATCCGTATTGTCGTCACCGCCATGAACCGCTGTCCCGGCGCTCCCCTCACCCGCCGGCTTCGCCGGGGGTCGCGCCGACTGCGGTTCATCCGTCATTTCCCATGAAACCGCATGAAATGCCGCTGCACCGCCGCGAGACACGATTGCCCGTCGGCGGCCGCCGTCCCGCAGTGAGCTTCATCGCTACCGGCGCGTTGTAAGTGTTCGCGGATACGGACCACGTCGCCGCTACGGGCCGCGGTCTCGATGTCGTCAGCGGTCAGGCCGAAACAGGGGCAAATCGGTGCGGCGGGGTCCTTGGGATAGACCGGCCGCAACAGACTGTCGGCCGCGATTGTGCGTTCAAACCGGTCGAAGTACGCCACCGGGCAGGTGGGATGCGGGCAGAAAAAGGCCGAGTCGGCGAATTGGGTTTGTAGCGCATCGGGCAAGTGTGCGGCGAGCGTAGCGTGATACACCGTTCGCCCGCCCGTTCCGCATGCCGGACAACGGTCGCCGTAATCCTCCGCTTCTTTGACAAACGCCTTGTTCATGGAAGCCATCTTACCGCGCTCCGGGGCGCCGCCGGTAGCGATGGGCATCGCGCGCTGCCGGAGGGTGACAGGGATCGCTCTTCCGGTCGGCGGGAATTCCGTTAAGATACGCGCCGGGTCGGCAAGGTGACCGCACCCGCTGTTCGCAGGTTACGCAACCGATTAAATCAGGGACGGGAAACATGGAGACATCGGAAAGCTGGCGGATGTTGTTTGAGAATTGGCCCGACTCGATTCCGCGCAAAGGGCTGTTGGTGACGACTTTTCAGGAGACTATCCCGTTCGTCGATTTCATGATCTCCGGCGGAATCGTGCTGTTCGATCGGGATAAGCCGGACGCGATCGGCGGACGAAAGGTGATGATGTCCTACGACGCGATCTGCGCCGTCAAAATCACCGACGTCATCGATCTCCCCCGCTTTCAACCGTCGACGCTCAAGAAGGGAAATCCTGCGTTCCGCCCCGGCAACTTCCCCGCCGGCAGCGCCGCGTGAACCGGACTTTGAAGGCGCTCCTGCGATAACGTGCCGCACGATCGGGACGTAAGAAAATGGTTCGCGCGCGAATAGACAATCGTGCGTGCAGGATCGTAACCCCCTATCTGGGAATACCTTAGTTCCCACCATTCGATTCCACGCGCGAGCCGAATCCCCTTGCGGCAAGCATATCAGCCACAATCCGAACGATCTTATCTTTCGTATTTTTCCTAATCGGCCGTATCTGAAATCTCCGATGCAGGTCGCAGGGGGAAGAACGCGCCCTCTCAGATTATCCACCAGCGTCTGATTCGTGGATC
>CALFYU010000362.1 GCA_937952455.1 uncultured Planctomycetaceae bacterium | reverse complement strand
TCGGCTGGAAAGACCTTTACGATATCAGCCCCCGCCTCCCAGGCGGTCAGCACTTCGGTGGGGGTGAACGCCCCGCTCATGACCAGCTTGTCGTAGCGATTGCACATGCGGATCACGTCGGTATTCACGCAAGGGGTGACGAGAAACTCCGCCCCGGCCAAAAAGGCGGCCCGGGCGCTTTCGGGATCGAGCACGGTCCCCGCCCCCAGGAGAATCCGATCGCCTAATTCGCGATGGACCTGCGAAATGATGTCCAACACGCCCGGTACGGTGAACGTGACTTCGATCACATCGATCCCCGCCTCATAGAGCGTGAGTGCGACGTCCACCAATAGCTCACCCGACGGTGCGCGAATGATGGCCACAATCCCCGAATCAAGAACGTGTGCGAGATCTTCGGACTTGCTCATTGTGGACTTTTGTTTCGTGACCTTGGGGCAGGAAATGCAATGGTTCAGCGGCCCCAAGATAATTGGCGATCCCCAAACCTGTCAAATGCCCGAGGTCGAGCAGCCGAAATCATGCGACCCGGTCGTCGAGCCAACTCAACAGAGAATCGATCGTCTCGTCGCGATCCGGCTCGTTGAGCAATTCGTGCATGTGATCGGGAAACAGCTCAAACGTCTTGTCCCGGCTACCGGTCGTCTCGGCCCAGCGTTCGGTGGCCAGCGGATCGACGATTCGATCCATCGCTCCCTGCATGACCAACAGCGGAACCTCCATCCTTGCCGCCTTTTTCCAGGCCTTGCCGATCGCATATCGGGCTTCAAAGAACCAACCGGCAGTCACCGATTGTTGCATCAACGGATCTTCCGCCCGCCGCTGCAGGATCTGAGGATCGCGGCAGACCTCGTGCGGTTCAATCCGCGTGGCAAACCGCGTGCGGGGAGCAATGAGCGACAAGACGCGGCCGAACGCAGTCGTCACCGCGTGCGGCGGTTTGCCCAGACGCAAAAAGGGCGCGCTCAACGCTAGGGCTGCCAAGTGCCCCGGATATCGCTGGGCGTAGCGGATTGCCACCAGCCCGCCCATGCTGTGGCCCAGAACGGCCGTGCGCCGCGGGTCGGCGTCAAACGACTGCCGTACCGACTCAACGTCATCGACATAGTCGGCGAAGCGGCTCACGTGCGCCCGCGGGCCGCCGGAACGGCCGTGTCCCCGCAAATCAGCGATGAGCGTCTGCCAGCCCCGCTGCGCGGCCGCTTTGGCGACATGTTCGTAGCGGCCGCCATGTTCGCACACCCCGTGGATCACCAACAATGTCCGCAGCGCCGGGCCCGCTGGGGAAAAATGGCGCACGAGCAATTCGACGCCGTCCGCGGCCGCGACCTGCCTTTCGTGACAGTCCCCCACTTCGCTGCGTTGTGTCCGAATCGTTTTCTCCATCGCCACGTCCTGTGACAATTGCGTGGTTGCGCGCAACCGCCGCCGGGCGGTGCCGTCATTTCTTCTCGAGCAGCTCCTCGACCTGCCTGCGAATCTCGCCGCCCCTCAGGTCAAACTGCACGATCGTCCCCTTGCGGTCAACCAAAAACGTCGACGGCAGCAAGGTCGCTTCGAATCGTTCACCCAATTTCAATTCATCGGATTCGTCCATAATCTGCCGCCAGGTAATTCCGGCAGACTTAAGATATTCTTTCACCTGCTCCGGATCGCCATCTTCGTTGATGCCGATGATTTCAAACCCCTGGTCGTGCAGATCTTTATAGAGCGTCTTCAAGTTCGGCATCTCTTCCAGGCACGGGCCGCACCAGGTCGCCCAGAAATCAACCAGCACAACCTTGCCTTCGTATTGCTGCCAGTCGACCTGTTTGCCCTCCATGTCGGGTACGTCCAGCGCCGGCGCCGGTTTTCCCAACAGGTCGTGTTTGAGCAAACCGGTCTGCGTCATCTTGCTGATTTTTTGGTTGAAGGGAAACGCGGCCGACAATCGTTCGTAGATGTCCCGGGAAATCCCGACTTTGCCCGCGCCCCGTGCCTTGCTCGCCAGAGTAAAACCGACGCCCAACATCGATTCGGCCTCCTGCGGCCGGGCTTGCGCCAATAGCGACTCGAAGACCACATACGCCGCTTCAAAATCGCCTTGTTGGGCCATCGCCATACAACGCACGCGCTGCGCCAGACCGGAGAGGGCTTGATTTTGGTCGTCGCGCTTTAAATACGACTCGGCAAACGGCAAAGTTCGCACTTCCATATCGTGCAAAAGGCCCTGGCGAAACAAGTAAAAATAGGCCTCACTGATATCCTGCGCGTCGGGGTGTGCATCGACATATTTGCCCACGTCTTCGAACGTCGCCAAGCGATGCTTCTCCAGGACGCCCGTAAGCGTTTCTGGGTCCTCCGCCCATGCGAGATTGAGGTCGGAAACACAAATCGCCGCCGACAGACAGACGATCAAAAACGCGTGCTTCAAAGTTGTGTGAATTGCATAAGCGGACATGTCATCTTCCCAACGCCGGATGATCATCTACGGAAGGTAAAGCCAGATGCTCACTAAACTATCTCAGATTCGCCGCCCAAGCGGAAGACAAACCCTGTCTCCGTCCGCGATGTACAACCAAATCGCTCCTACCCGCAGGAATTAGCCACCGAGAGCTCAGCGGTCACCGAGGACTTTATTTTCAAATAACAGTCGCCTCCTGAAGCGTCCGCATCGTGCTGGCGACTGAGACCGACAAAAGACGATTCATAAGAACCGTTGCCGTCGTCATTGCACGAAATAGCGATCGGCCGCCGCCATCAACCGACTCGGTCAGCTCGACACAGTCTTCCGCCGCGCCGGGAGCCCTGTGGCTATCGAATCTCAGCGGCGAATTTGCCGCGCAAAAAACCGCCGAGATGTCCGGCCGCGATACTACTCAGCAACTTCCTGGCCGAAGGCCAATCGCT
Organism: uncultured Planctomycetaceae bacterium; assembly: GCA_937952455.1. GTDB lineage: Bacteria > Planctomycetota > Planctomycetia > Planctomycetales > Planctomycetaceae > Symmachiella. Next base: position 788 of record CALFYU010000362.1, on the reverse strand, counting down.
TTTGCGGGTCCGCCTTCTTTTGCCATTCCTTGAACAACATGCTCGGCTGAATGTCGGTGTTGTTCTGGTATTTGTCGCTGCAGTATTCAGTGATGTCGCCGTGCACCTGGTGGTAGAAAATCTGGCAGATCGGCACGCCGGGATAGATGCGGATCGGCTGAACGGCAAACATCTCCAGCGTCCAGAAGCCGCGGAAGCCGACGTCGCCGAAACCGGCCGTAATGTGCACGAATAACCCCATTCGCCCGATTGACGACCGCCCTTCGAGCATGGGCACGAAATTGTGCGTTTCGGTCCGTTCCAGCGTCCGCCCCAGGTAGAGTTGGTGCGGGTTGAGCACGAATCCTTCCGGCGGAATCGTGTAGCGGCGGAAGCGATTGGGCCGCTTCATGTCGAGCACGATCTCTTCGTACACGATCAATTCGTCGTGCAGACGCAGATTGTAACTGTTCGGATTGAGCAGATGTTCGTCAAACGGTTCGATGACGATATTCTTGCCCAATTCCCGTTTGATTTCATTGCCGGAGAGAATCATGGATTCAACAGAATCTGGGCGCCGGAAACCAAGAGATGCCCGCACCTGCGCGGCCGTCAACCGTCACCATGCTAACGGCCGATTCGGGTTTCGTCAATTTGCCGCTCCGGCCGATGCCGCCGCCGCCGAATGATATTCAGCCGCGGCGCGAGACGGCCAACTCCCGCTCCAAGGCCCGCAGATAAATCTGCAAGAATTCCGTCCGCTCAACCGCCATTTGCCGGGCCGTGCCCGTATTCATCAAATCCGGCAC
>CALFYU010000361.1 GCA_937952455.1 uncultured Planctomycetaceae bacterium | reverse complement strand
AACCTCGACCACCGTTGTGCGATGTCAACCACTGCGGCCCGCCGCGCCGCGGAAAGGCTCACCCCGCTGGGATTCTCGTAGTAACTGACTAGATAAATCAGCTTGACGCGGTGCAACTCGCCGGCGGCGTCCAATTCCTCCAATTTCTCTTCCAGCGCATCCATCCGCATGCCGTCTTCATCGGTTGCCACGGGAACGATCCGGGCACCGAGGCCATTGAGTGTGCCCAAATACACAAAATAGGTCGGGGCGGCGACGAGTACGATATCTTCAGGATCTAGCAGGATCTCGCCGACGATCGACAACAACTGTTGCGAACCGGTCGTCAGGATCACCTGATCAGCATCGACTCCCAATTGGTCGACGGTCACATTTTCCAGCCGTGCGACGTGGCGGAGCAGTTGTCGGCGCAACTCGCTGTGTCCGTGCGTGGTTCCGTACTGCAAGGCACGTTTGGCAGAGTCGTTGTCTGCCAGCATTTCGTGCAGCGCCAAGCGAACCTCATCGGCTGGCAAACTCCCCTGATCGACCAATCCGGCGGCCAAGGAGATGCAATTGGGATTGGCGACCCCCTGCTGCATCAGAAAGCTGATCGGTTGATCGCGCCCCCAATCCCAGCGTTGACTTAGCCGAGTCGGCCGATTGTGGGTTTTTGTTTCTTGTTCAGTACTCATTCTCATTCCGACCGCATTTGGCTGCGGAAAAAACCGACATCACCTTCCGACGGGGCAATCGCGGCCCTCGGGTCAATCGACAACCAGGCGATGATCTCACTGCATTTTACGGCACCATTCCATTGTACGGCGGCAACGGGGTGTGGAACATCAGGTTATCGGCGGTTCGAGTGCCCATTTCACTCGGCTAGCCTCTAATGCCGTCCTTGCAAGCACTTACAACGCATGGCGGCCGCCGCCCGGGGCAGTCGATCGAGTCCGCTTTATTGGACGATTGGAAAAACGTCACATTTCGTCCGCTCGGAACCACTTGCGCGTCATCGGCGGTTCGTGCCGGTCTAGGCGGGACAATAACTGGGCCGGCGTGTCCGCGGCAACGAGAAGTTCCCGGTGCTCCGGGCGGATGAACTTCTCGGCGATCGCGTGGTCAATGAGGTTGAGCAGTCCGTCGAAATACCCGGCGGTGTTCAGAATCCCAACATTCTTGCGGTGAATGCCCAATTGTCCCCAGGTGATGATTTCCAACAGCTCCTCCAGCGTGCAGAATCAGCCGGACAGGGCGATGAAGGCGTCGGAGAGTTGCTCCATCGTCGCCTTGCGCTCGTGCATACTGTCAACGCGATACATCTGCGTGACACCGGTATGCAAGAGTTCCTTTGTGGCCAATTGATGTGGAATCACGCCGAGCACGTCCCCGCCGCCCTGCACCACGGCGTCGGCGACCACACCCATCAGGCCGACTCGTCCTCCACCAAAGACTAGCGTGTGTCCCTGCTCGACGAACAAACGTCCCAATTCCGCCGCCTGATCTCGGTATTCCTGACGGCCGCCGGTCTGAGACCCGCAAAATACGCAAATTTGCATGGCTGAACTTCGTGATTTGGCTCCGGCGTGGCGTTGGGGAAAAAAGCCTCTTGGAAGCACGGAAAACTTGATTGTTCGGTGAGAGATGCGAAAAATCCAGTCGACGCCTGAGAATTCAGCCGACGTGCGATTTTGCCGGTGGATGCCCTAGACGAACGGCGTCGAACTCGTCAAGCTAAGGGGTTCAACCCAAATCGCCGCCTGTTGAGCGAATTGGGCACGCAAACAGGCGACCGGTTCCTTCCAAAGATAGTCGAGTTATCAATGTTCACCGGGCTGATCGAAGGCCAAGGTGTTGTGCGGGAAATTCGTCAGGAAGACGCGGGTGGGCGCCTGGAGATTCAGGTTCCTGGGGAATTT
>CALFYU010000360.1 GCA_937952455.1 uncultured Planctomycetaceae bacterium | reverse complement strand
CGGGAGGTATTGCACGTCGCTGGATTAGGTCAGTCCACGTATACGCAGGCGGCTGGGTTTCTCAAAATCCTCGGCGGCGACGAGCCGCTCGACGCCACCTGGATTCATCCGGAGAGTTATCCCACGACGCGGCGATTGTTGGAGCAGTTTGAGTTACCGGCCGCGTTGGTGACGGGGGACGAAGCCGCGCGGGAGAGGTTGCGGCAGCGGGTGGCCGAAGTGGATCGTCCCCAGCTGGCGGCGGAGTTTGACGTCGGCCTGCCGACGTTGACCGATATTCTCGATGCGCTCGTTCGCCCCGGCCGTGACCCGCGCGCCGACTTGCCGGCCCCGATTTTCAAAAGCGACATCCTCAAACTCGAGGACCTGCAGCCGGGGATGCAGTTGCAAGGGACCGTGCTGAACGTGGTCGATTTCGGTGCGTTTGTCGACATCGGCCTCAAAGACAGCGGGCTGGTGCACATCAGCCGGTTGGCGGACCAATACGTCAAAAACCCGCACGACGTCGTGGCGGTGGGGGATGTGGTCACGGTGCGGGTCGTGGAGATCGACCGGGACCGCCGCCGCGTTTCGCTCACGATGCGCAACGAGTGAGTATTTGCCCGCAGCCGACACACTGCAAATGTTTAAGCAGTTGGGGTGCGTCGGGCGGCGGCGATTACTAAAATGCAGCCGACACCCGCCGGGCCGCAGCGTTCACCCCACGGAGCCCAAACCGACGGCTTGCCGTCGTAAACGGCGAACCTCTACGGAGTCATTACACACATTCCCGCACGGCATTCGGCAACCAGACAAAATCCACATTGAACTGAAGAGAGGTACGACTATGAGATGGCCGGTTATTTTTGCGTTGGCGACTGCCCTGTGTTGGGGATTGTACGGTCCCGCATTGGGAAAATCGCGGGCGGCGCTGCACAGTCCATTTAAGCCTTATGTGGCGATCGGCATCGCTTATTTGATCTGGGGGGTCGGCGGCGGTCTGTTGGGAATGATGTACAAAGCCGATTCGTTCGGCTTTACGGGAGCCGGCAGCCTGTGGGGTTTTATCGCGGGCACGCTCGGCGCCTGGGGTGCGTTTACGCTGACGCTGGCCATGTTCAGCGGCGGCATGGCGATGCCCAATATCGTAATGCCAATCGTATTCGGCGGCGCCGTGACTGTGTCGGCGTTGGCGTCGCTGTATAGTTTGGGAAACAAAGTGCAGGTCAATCCCATGCTGTATGTGGGCGTCGTGGGGATGTTCATCTGCATTGTGATTGTGGCCTATTTCACACCGCACGCACCCCACGGAAACCCGAGCATCCTCGAACCACCGTCGGCGGACACGTCAGCGGATGCCGAGTAAGGAAGCGCATTCGCTCGGCGGTTCATCGCGGCGACAACACCAGGTGATGCCCACATTTGCCGTTCCATTAAACGAGATCGTTTTGGACGACAGGCAGCAGTCTCGACGATGACGTCGCGTCGGCCGCGGCCAAAATATTGACGAGACGGTCGAACCCGTATAGACTACGTGCGCGTCGGCTGCCCATGACCGGGCAGTCAAGCGGGCGTAGATAGCCTTTTCGCAGGGTCTTCGGACCGGCGGAGAGGTTTTTTTATTGTATGGCCCTTTTCACGCGGACGGCAACGACGCAACCGCACATCAATAGCGTTCGCGTCTGCCGACCCCCAATCACATTCGATTTTTGTCCCGTCGCTCAGTGCGTATCCTTTCGATTTCACCATTGAACAATGGAGTTTCACGATCATGACCGACACGTCACACAACCGGACTGGGAAAATCCTCGCGACCGCCGCGTGTGCGTTCGCTGCTTTGGCCGGGGTGCTTTGGCTGGCCGCTGCCCCCCCGGACCGGACGGCCCGCGCCGCCGACCCGGCGCCGCAGGAGAAGAAAGGCGATGGGAAAGACAAATCGTCCCAGCCCGACATCCGCAAGCTCACCCCCGTGCAGGTGTTCATGCGGGCCAAACTGGAGGACAACACCAAAATTCTCGAAGGTCTAATGACCGACCGTATGGACCAGATTGTCGACGCGGCGGAACATCTGAATCTGATGAGCACGGCCACGGAATGGCACGTCATTCAAGGCCCAATTTATAAGCAGCACAGCACAGAATTTCGCCGCGCCGTCGAGCATCTTAAAACCGAGGCGGAAAAGAAAAACCTGGATGCAGCCACTTTGGCCTATATGCATATGACAATGACATGCATCAACTGTCACAAATTCGTTCGTGGCACACAACTTGCTAGTAACAGTGAACTGCCGACGAATTCACTCGTCTTTTCGGCACCCGACCGAAGGCAATCACCGTGATATTTGGAACCGCCGCTTTATTGAGGAAGGCCGCCCATGCTACTGCTTCCCGCCGAAACGATCTCTCATCGACTTACCGGCAAGTCACCGGTTCGCAGTTCGGTTTCCGCCAAAACGGAGATCGCCGACTTGCGTGACGAAGAGATTTCGGACCTGCCGAACGACAAGTTGATCGCGGCGATTCGCGCCGCCCAACTGCCGTATCTCAACCGGAGATTCGAACATCGCCTGGAGTTCTGCAATCGCGAAGTCTTGGAGCGGCTGGTTCACTTGGCACGCCATTGCTGCCGCAACCAGGGTCATTAGCTGCGGCGGTCAAACTTTCCGCCGGCGGACGCGGGCCAACGACGCTGTCATCAAAGCGCGTGTTGTGCTACCTTAAAAAGGCACAGCACCGCTTTTTTCTTTGTCGGCAGGGCCGCCCGGTGATCCGGTTCCACGTCTCGTATGTCACGCTCTCGATCATTTCGATCGTCTCCATGGTCCGCATTTCATTCGCCGAACACATCCCGCCACCGGTGCCGTCGCAACTCAAGTCTCTCTTCGAGACCGGCAACGTCGAAATCGAGTTCTATGACCCGTCGACGGTGAAAACGAAATACCCGGGACACGCGTCGTTCTACATCGACGTGCGCAATCAGTTTCGCTACGACTATCAAGTGATCGTGCGGCAAAAGCGGCACCATGTGCGAATCCGTCCCATAATTCAGCGGACCACCTGGAAACTTAAGAACACGGTCAAGCTGCCGGAGTCTTACGATACGCCCGCGGTGTGGGAGACGGACCTGATGCTCCACGAGTTGGATCACGTGGCCGTCAGCAGCGACCCCCGCGTGCGGATGCTGATGGAGCGTGTCTTCGCGGCGGCGACGGTCATCGAACACCCCATCGGCCCGCCCAGCGAACTGGATGCGGCGACCATCCAGAAAATCATTGACGAGGAGTTCGCCAAGCGCCGTGATGCGGTAATAGAAGTTGTCAAGAAGAACAATCAAATGATGGACGAAGTCTCCGTGCACGGCGCCCGCGAGATTCCCGATCGCGATGAGTTTTTCCGCAAGCTTTATTCCAAATCACGACTCGACGATCTCGGCTTTCCGTATCTTGGCGACGTCTTGGGCTTGTTGAAGACGGCGAAGTATGAAAAGGTGAAATTACTGCATCATCGAGGGATGCTGGCGGAATAGTGCAATTGCCGCAGCGAACCCTTTGCGGAGGTCGCAAGGACTAAAGGATAGACCTATGTTGATTGCTCGAGGCTTTTGCCTTGCCGTGTTGCTGGGCGTCCCGCCGGCCTCGATGGCCGATTCGATTATCTTGAAGGTGGCTGCCGAAAAACAGGCCCGCCGATCGACCCCGGTGACATGGGAACTCCCCGCAACGCTCCGCGACGCCGAGCATCTCGAGTTATCCCGCGAGGACAGTGGCGAAAACGTGCCGGTGCAGATCCTGCGCGACGATCCGCCCCGCATTGTCTGGATTCTCGACGGGACCTTGAAGGCAGGCGAGTCGCGACGATACCGGTTGACGCCGGCCCAAAAGCCAAAATCTCAAAACCAAAAATCCGCCGTAACCTGTCGCGACAATGGACGGCAATTGGTCGTTCGCGTCGGTAACCGGCCGGTGCTGCACTACAACCACGCCGTCGTCGCCGCACCGAACGAGGACGAAGCGTTCTATGCCCGCAGCGGATATCTGCACCCGCTCTTCGCACCTGACGGGCAAGTCGTGACCGACGATTTCGCACCGGACCATCCGCACCAGCACGGCGTAATGTTTGCGTGGACGAATACAACATTCGAGGGGCGCGACATCAATTTCTGGGATCAAAAGGCGCAAACGGCGAAGATCGAACATGTCGAGGTGCTCGACATGTTCGACGGCCCGGTTTGCGGTGGTTTTGACGTCGCATTGCGGCACATTGACCTGACCGCTCCGTCCGGTCCAAAGCCCGTCTTGGACGAGACTTGGTCGGTCCGCGTTTACAATGTCGATGACAGATTCCTATTCGACATCCATTCCGTACAGCGGTGCGCCGGCGAGAGTCCGCTGGTCATCAATCAGTATCACTACGGTGGTATGGCGATCCGCGGGCGGCGGGAATGGCTGCAACCGGGAGCGGGGGATTTCCTGACCAGTGACGGCAAAACCCGGGCAGACGGAAATCACAGTCGTCCGAATTGGGTTACGATGCACGGAATCCTCGACGATCGGACGTATTACCTCACGATGTTCAGCAGTCCGCACAACTTCCGCGCGCCGCAACCGGTCCGTCTGCATCCGTCGAAGCCGTATTTCGTCTTCGCGCCGCTCGTATTGGGGGAGTTTCAAATTCGTCCCAGCACTCCCTATGAATCGCGTTACCGGTTTTCGGTGCGTGACGGCAAACTCGATCCGGATCGCACTGAGCAACTCTGGCAAGACTACTCGGATCCGCCGCAGGTCATGCGAGTTGAATCAGCTCCGCCGTCACCGCTGAAAGATCGGCAGTAACTGGTAGGGGGGCGTGAGCGCCAGGACGGTCATGGCCGTCGTATAGGCGTTGCCGTAGTGCCGGTCGTTTCCCCCGGCGGGCCGCCAGCTGCCGTCGCGGGATTGATGGCGGGTGACCGTATCGACAAACGTCGGATAAAACGATTCCCAATAGCGGCCGCCCAGTTGAAACAGCGCCTGGCTGCTGTAAAACGCCGAATAGACATGCCAGTTCTCGCCGCGAATGGGGCGGTCGTACTGTGTGAACGGCCGCTGGAGCAGCCAGTCGCCGGTTTTCTGCGCCATCTCCGTGTGATGCTGCCCCGCGAGCGAGAGCGCTAAAATGCCGGCTCCGGCCATCGCCCGTGGGCGGTTGAACTCCGGCTCCTCTTCCACGATTTCGTAGACGAACGTTGTGGTCTTTGCGTCGTAGCAGCTTTTGATGTATTTCACAGCCGCGTCGATATCGCGCTTGGGGATATCGAATCCGGCATTACGTGCTGAACGCAAGAACATGACCTGCCAGGAGGTGATCGACAAGTCGGCGTCGTTCAGGCCGTACCGCCGCAGGTACCGCCAGGCTCCCTGTTCGTTGGGGAACCGTTTGGGCTGGGGGTGGCAGAGCATCGTAAATTGAATCGCCCGCTCGATTGTCTTTCGTAGGTCCGACGCCCCCGACGTGCCCCGCGGCCCCCGTCGCCTTGCGGCTGTCCGGTCGCCGCGGCCGCCGGGCAGCATGCCATAGACTTCGCAGAGCATCAGCCCCGTGATGGCGTGGTTGTAGGTCGCGCCGTGCGAGGCGCGGAGGTAGCGGTGCGTCGATTCCGGGGGGCTTTGGCTGAACAATCCGTCGGACCGCTGCGTGGAACGGCAAAATTCGATGCCGCGCTCGATGGTTTCGCCGTAAGGACCTTGACCCGGTAGATGCCCACGTGACAAAAAAGCCATGACGCATAGACTGGTGACGCCCGGCTGACCGGCCGCCGGGGCGCGAAACGAACCGTCACGCTGTTGCTGCGAGGCCAGAAACTCCAAGCCCTTGTCGACGGCTGCCTCGGCCCCCGCCCTCTCTCGCGGCGAAAGGACAGCGAATCCCCCCTGCTCCTCCGCCGACGCCGTTCGGCAGTCCCACTCCCCAAATGCGGCGAGAATCAAGCAAAATATACATGTCGTGCGAGCGCGTCCCATCGGGATTGTCCTTTCGAAATCTTCGATTGTCTCCGTAGTTCGTACACGGATATTAAATCTTATGCGCGCTGCGGATTGATCAGATCCCGTGCCCCGGCAACGGCGCGGCTCAGCCAGAGGCCGTCAATTGCCGCCAACAGGCAGATCACCGCGCTGGCAGAAATCGCCGCCGTGTCGAACCCATGATCGCCGATAACGATCATCGGCTTTACGGTGTGGAATTGCAGGAAATAGTCGATGCCCAACACTATCGCCGCCGCAATCACGTGATAACCCAAGGCACGTTGCACGTATTCACGCGTCGGGGAATCGTGAAACCGCACGGCGGTCTGCCGCAATGACAATTCGAGAAACATCACGCTCAGGCAACCCAGTCCCACCGCACTGATCCGCGGATAGCTGTACAGCGGCGAATTGCGAAGCAGCGCCGGTATGGGGATGTCGCCGGCGCTTTGCGTGACCTCCAGCGTGAGCAGAATCGCCCCCAGCATGGCAGCGACGGCCAAAACCGAAAACACCCAGCGGCCGGCGCCCCCAAACGCGACTGCGTTCAAAGTACCGCCAATCAGGAACACCCCGCAGCCGGCCAGCAGCACCCCTGGCGTAATCCGCGAGAACGCGGTGAGCAGTTTTTCCAGCGTGGCCGGATGGGCATAGACGAGTTGGCAGACGACGATCGAAAAGATGACGAAGGCAATCTGGATTACCATGTCTTCGGACTGCGTAATAAACGCATAACGGACGACGCCGAGATAGATGGCGGCAATTGCGAGCGCTAAGCCGAAACCGACCAGTCCCATGATCTCCGCTCCCACGACCCAGGGGGCTAAGGCGAGGCTGATCGCGGCATGCAAGAAAAACAGAATGGCGATCACCTTGGCGCTGATGCCAATCAGCGTGAGACCAAACCGGGCGGCTTGCCAGGCGATGTTCATGAGGGATTCCATTGTAAGCCGGGTGAATCGCTTGCTACCGACTCATCGTACGACGGGAGGGTAACCGGCACAACTCAATTCTTCGCCGCGTTGCTGCCGGCGAACACGGATAAAAGAGCCAACTGCCCGCCGTTGCAGGCCAGATAGGGACGTGCGGCCTGTAGTTTTCGGATCGCGTCGGCGAAGCCGATATCCGGATCACGATGCATCAGCAACGCCGCCGCCACAAGCCCCGTGCGGCCGTGCCCCTGCGCGCAATGAATGTAGGTTGTGCCGGTGAGATCGTCGACATCGTCGACTAGTTGCCGCAATTGCGGCCAGGTGGGGATCGAACCGTCCAGGATCGGACACGAGACATAATTGACGGCTGTGCGAATCTCGCTCGGTTCGGCAAACTCGCAGGTGAGGTCGATCACGTTGTCCACACGTCCGCGCAATTCCTGAAATTCGCCGGGCAGCAAACGGCGGCCGACGATCAAGCGATCATCGACGACATCATAGGGCCGTTCACGCCGCACCCAACAGGTCAGGTGCCAGATCGTCCATGCATACAGGAGATAGGGAAGAAAGAGGAACACCGGTAATACGGAAAGACGCCCGTCGGATCGTTTGCCGAACAGCCAGGGCCAATTCAGCAGGTAGGCGCCGCCGAGCACAACGAGAACCCCCGCCGGCCACAGCAAGACCAGCCACCAACCGGACGACGCGATCGCGCGAGCGGCGAGTAAGATTCCGGCAGCGAGCCAGATGAGGCCGTACTTCATTGTTTGCGGAGAATCGGAACGTGAATTGAAAGCGCGGATTGACGAGGGGCAGAAAGAGTCGTAGCGAGCGCGATTGTCTGTCAGTTGCTATTGCCTGCAGGCCTCGGCCAGTCCGTTTTTAGCTTGCCTCAAGCGCCGTATGAAGGGCAGACATCGACTCGATCATACGCCACGTCACGCTCTTCGCAAACTCATGGTCCAACGCCGTGTTCTGGTCAGGCAACGAATTGGCAAATGACAGATGGTCAGTCAAGAGGTGTTCAAATGACATGAATGACTTTCGCCGAATCAAACGCATGTCCCACGCCGGAAATCGTCGGCGGTCGATGGAATCATTCAACTCGTAAATGACGGCATGCCGGTCATCACGGCGAATCCGCGTCATCAGGTCGGCGACGACGCTCGGAAGGCCTTCGATGTATTGCACGAATTTCCCATCGAAAAAGAACAGATAGCCAGTGACACCAAGCCCCGCGTTGCGCTGAGCGGCATGGTTCTCCAATTCTTTCAAACGCGCCTCGTCGAATTCCATATTTGCTCGGCTGAGGTAGACCAGACCGGTTAATGCTTCCATTGATTTCGTCGTCCTATGAATGCACGCAAGGTAGACAAACAGGACCAGCATTCTAAACGAGACGGCTCTGTGTTCGAAACCCGCCCGGACCGAGTATCGCTTCCTATGGGTGACACACCTATCTAAGCGCAACGGTCAGATGGCCACGGACGCCGACTCCGCAACCCGCTGGGCATTGACAATCCTAACAAACCAGCGGAAATCCTCGCCGTCCGTCTCGAAAACCGGCCGTTTGTGTTGTGCTGGATTGCTCCGGCGGGGACAATGGATGGAGTGGAACGAACGCGCGCTCAAATGCTTCAAACGCCATTCGAAGATTCCGGGAGAGAGTCGTTAATGCTCGGGAGTTTTTCAGCAAAAACCGGCGGCGCCGCAGGATGGGCAGCTGCCGTTTTCTTCTACTGTTTGGCAGCCTTGCCGGCGGCCGCTCAACAGCGGCAAGTGGAGAACAAGCCGGTCGACTTCGACCGTCAAATCCGCCCGATTTTGGCCAAGCACTGCTTCGCCTGCCACGGTCCCGACGTGGGCGAGTCGGGGCTGCGATTGAACGACGAAGAGTCGGTCTTCTCCGAGTTGGACTCGGGAGAAATCGGCATCGTGCCGGGCAAGCCGGAGCAAAGCGAATTGTTCCGGCGGATTTCATCGGACGAAGAATACGAACGGATGCCGCCCGAAGCGAAACCGCTCGCCGACGAAGAGATCGCCCTCATCCGCCGCTGGATCGCCGAAGGAGCTCCCTGGAATAAACATTGGGCGTTCCAACCGGTCCAGCGCCGCGATCCACCGAAGGTCAAAAACAGCGATTGGGTTCGCAATCCGATCGATGCGTTTATCTTGGCACGTTTGGAAAGTCACGGGCTGACTCCTGCACCGCCGGCGAACAAGGTGGCGCTGTTGCGGCGGATCTATTATGACCTGACCGGGCTGCCGCCGACGCCGGAAGAGATCGACGCCTTTCTGGCGGACGTGTCCCCCGATGCCTATGAAAAAGTCGTTGACCGCCTGCTGGCGTCACCGCGGTACGGCGAACGCTGGGCGCGGCATTGGCTCGATTTGGTCCGTTATGCTGACACAAATAGTTACGAGCGCGACGGCGACAAGCCCAATGCCTGGCGGTACCGTGACTACGTCATCCGCAGCCTCAACGACGACAAACCGTACAACCGGTTTTTGACCGAACAACTCGCCGGCGACGAGTTGCCCGATGCGTCGGCCGAAACGATCATCGCCACCGGTTACTATCGGTTGGGACTGTGGGATGACGAACCGGTCGACCGCGAACAGGCGTATTACGATGAACTCGACGACATTCTGACCACGACCAGCCAAGTCATGCTGGGGCTGACGGTCAATTGCGCGCGGTGCCACGACCATAAGATCGATCCGATTCCGCAAAAAGACTATTACCGCCTGTTGTCGTTCTTCGAAGGGGTGCCGTCGTACGGCATCCGCAGCGACCAGACTTCGTTTAACCAAACCGACATATCGCCGCCGGAATTGGCAACGCAGCATGTGGAGTTGGATCGGCAGAAACAAGCGGTCCGGGACAAGATGCAGCCGATCGAACAAGCGGGCATCGAAAAAATGTCGGCGCCCGACCAACGCAGGTCGGAGGGCCGCGAACGGGATAAGTTACTCAACGAAAAACTCAAGGACTATCTCGACGAAACCACGTGGACCGAATATGCAGCACTCAAAGCGGAGCTGGAAAAGCTCAATGCGATCAAACTGCCGCCGCGGGAATCGGCCTTGTCGGTTACTCGCTGCAATCCCCGCCCGCCGCAATCCCACGTGCTGATCCGCGGCAACGTCCACGCTAAGGGGGATGAGGTCTCGCCCGGATTTCCCACAATCCTCAACACGCCGGCCCCGCAGATTCCCGAGGCCCCCGAAGGGGCCAAGACGTCGGGTCGCCGCACCGTGCTGGCCAACTGGATTGCTTCCCCGGAAAACCTGATGACCTCGCGCGTGATCGCCAACCGTCTCTGGCAGCACCACTTCGGCCGCGGCATTGTCCGCTCCACCAACAACTTCGGCCTGCTGGGGGACGCTCCCACGCATCCTTTGCTATTGGACTGGCTGGCGACGGAATTGGTCCGCGGCGATTGGCGGCTCAAAGCGCTGCACAAAATGATCATGATGTCCAACGCCTACCAAATGTCGTCGCAGGCCAATTCGCAGGGGCTCGCCCGCGATCCGCGAAACGACCTGTTCTGGCGGTTCGACATGCGTCGGCTCAGCGCCGAAGAAATTCGCGACTCGATCCATGCCGCCAACGGCCGGCTGAATCTCGAGATGTACGGCCACGGGTTTTATCCCCACATCTCAGAGGAAGTTCTCGCCGGCCAGTCGCAACCCGGATTGGGCTGGGGCAAGTCCTCACCTGAGGAACGGGCGCGGCGAAGTATCTATATCCACGTCAAACGCTCGCTGATCACGCCCATGCTGGCCAGCTTCGATTTCCCCGATACCGACACCAGTTGCGAAGCCCGGTTTGCCACCACCCAGCCGACTCAAGCCCTAGGGATGATCAACGGCGAGTTCCTGCACGAGCAAGCGGCGGAATTCGCCAAGCGGCTCCGCAACGAGTGCGGCGACGACATCCAGGCCCAAGTCCGCCGCGGGCTGGAATTGGCCCTCTCACGCCCGGTCGAGGGACAAGACGTCGAACGCGGCGTGGCTTTGATCAAACAGCTGCAAGAAAAACACCAATTGTCGCCCGAACGGGCTTTGGATTACTTCTGCCTCTACGTCTACAACCTCAACGAATTCGCTTACATCGACTAACCCAAACCGACGGCTCCGCCGTCGCTATCGACCAGTAACAACATAATGGGAACAAACGGCATCACGTTTGGCACCCAACAAAGAAAATCGCGGCAGGCGGGAGCCTGCCGTACGGGATAGGAGGAGAGAGCCATGAGCGCACAACGAAACTTCTGCGGCCGCACTCGCCGCGAGTTCCTCTGGCAAGCCGGCGGCGGATTTGGATCCGTGGCGCTGACGGGACTGTTGTCCAAAGACGGTTTCTTCGGTAGCAAGGCCGCAGCCTCGGAAGCGATCAATCCGCTCGCCCCCAAGCCGCCGCACTTCGCCCCCAAGGCCAAGAGCGTGATCTTTCTGTTCATGTACGGCGGCCCGAGTCACATCGATACGTTCGACCACAAACCGGCTATGATCGGCATGGACGGCAAGACGGTCGACGTCAAAACCTTTGGCCGCGGCGGGCACAAAAACAGCGGACGCATCGTCGAGCCGCGCTGGAAATTCAAGCAATACGGCGAATCGGGCCAGTGGGTCTCGGAACTGTTTCCGCACCTCTCGGGCTGCGTCGACGACATCGCCTTTTTAAAGTCTATGACGGCCGACTCGCCAATTCATGGATCGGCGATGTTGATGATGAACTCCGGCAAAATTCTCAGCGGCAGCCCCGCGCTCGGCTCGTGGGTCAATTATGGTCTGGGGACCGAAAACGAAAACTTGCCCGGTTTCGTGGTGATGCTCGACCCCACCGGCGGGCCGATCAGCGGTGCCAAGAACTGGTCCAGCGGATATATGCCGGCGACCTATCAAGCCACGCAAATGCGCTCCAAGGGGGCACCGATCATCGATCTCGCTCCCCCCGCGGGGATGACCCGCGCAGCACAGCGAACTCTGCTTGATTCGCTGAACGCGGCCAACACCGACCACCTCGCCCTGCGAAGTGACAACAGCGACCTCGCCGCCCGCATCCACAGCTACGAACTGGCGTTCAAAATGCAGCAATACGCGCCCGAAGCGGTCGACATCTCGCAGGAGACCGCCGAGACGCAAAAAATGTACGGCCTGGACAACAAGCGGACCGAAGACTTCGGCAAACGCTGCCTGTATGCCCGGCGGCTGGTCGAACGGGGCGTGCGGTTTATTCAGCTGTATTCAGGCGGCAACCACAACGACAACAACTGGGACGCCCACGGCGATCTGGAAAAGAACCACAACTACCACGCCGGCAACACGGATCAACCGATCGCCGCTCTGCTGAAGGACCTCAAGCAGCGGAGTTTGTTGGACGAAACGCTCGTCATCTGGGGCGGCGAGTTCGGCCGGCAGCCGACGGCCGAGTATGCCAAGGGGACCGGCCGCGACCACAACGCCTACGGCTTCACGATGTGGATGGCGGGCGGCGGCATCAAGGGGGGCCAAAGCGTGGGGACGACGGACGAACTCGGCTCCCGCGCGGTGGAAAACCCGCTGCATGTCAAACGCCTGCACGCCACGATCCTGCACCAACTCGGCCTGGATCCCAACCGGTTGAGTTACTTCTTCGGCGGGTTGGATCAGAAACTGGTCGGCGTGGAACCGGTGGAGCCGATTGCGGAGGTGATTTGAGTGGCGAGTGGCCGGTGGTCAGTTGTTTCTCCTCGTTCCGAAACGGAGTTTCGGAACGAGGCGCCGCGCCCTACCCGACGTGCCGCAAAAACGACACCCGCCCCGTCGGGACCCACTCCGCGACGTAGATGTTCCCGTCGTGGTCGAACGCCGCGTCGTGCGGGTGGATGAATTTGCCCGCTTGCCACGTTTCCGGCTGCTGGCGGACTTTGAAACCGTCCAGGACTTTTTTGCGCCAGGCGGCGTCGTCTCCCAGGTGGGTGATCAGCGTGTTGTTTTTGTCGAACAGCGAAATCCGCGCGTGCAGGTCGGGGACCATTAGGATCTCGCCGCGGATGTCGATGTCGGCCGGGAAGAGGACGTCGTACATGAACTCGATGTGCTCGCCGTCGAGCGTAAAATATTGCATGCGGCCGTTGGCCCGGTCGGCGACGATCAGGCTCGGCTGGCGGCCGGCGCGGTCGTCGAGCCATTGGCCGTGCGGCGTCGACATCTCGCCCGCCTCGCGCCCCTTGCCGCCCCAGGTGCGAACGTAGTTGGCATCCGCATCGTATTGGTGCAGGAACGAGGAGCCGTAGCCGTCGCCGATGTAAAACCCACCGTCGGGGCCGAAACAGATATTCGTCGGGCTGTATTTTTCGCCGTTGTCGTACTTGCCCGATTCCTTGGGGACTTCTTTGACCCACACCTGCTCGCCGGTCAGCGTGGTTTTGGCGGTCGTCCCCAGGCTGGTGTTGGACAGATACAAGAACTCTTCGTTCCCCTCTTTGCGGACGTCAATCCCGTGACCGCCGCCGTGATATTCCTTGCCGAACGAACGGACGAATTTGCCGTCGGCGTCGAACACCACGATGGCGTCCATCGGCTCATCGGTCTTTTGCCGATGCTTGACGTAAATCAGCCCTGCTTCATCGACGCACACGCCATGCGTGTCTCCCCATTGGATATGGTCGGGCACCTGCCCAAAGTGGTGATCGCATTCGTAGACAAACTCCCCCTGCCCCACCCGCGCACGCTTGCTGCCGGCCTTGTCGCTGGCATTGAGAATCAACGGCCCACTCCCGGCCGTCACCGCCGCAGCGGCGCCGGCGATTGTGGCGGTCTTCAAAAAGTCGCGGCGGGAGGAGTCGTTTGAATTCTTGTGGGGGGATTGCGACATGTTGGGTACCTGTGTGTGATAGGGCTTGAGTAAGCGGCGGTGAGTTTCGTGTGACAATGTGACAGCAATTGTAGCGTTGGGAGCGGTGGGGGTACAAACCGGGTCGGGAAGCATCTATGTGCAACCCCTTCAGGGTTGAATTTGACAAGACAAGACAAGCCCATCCCATCCCAAGGGTGCGCTCACTTCGTTCGCGACCCCAGGCTACGATGTCGTACGCCGTTGGCGTACGTGCGTTCTGTCATGGCATCGCTGAGGGGCGATTGCTGGCTCATTGAATGGTTCGGTCGGGCTTCCCGAGTTCGCAGCGTCGCCCGTCCCTTGATTCCGCCGTCGCGTTGCGGGAGAATCCAACTCCCTCGCAGGATGTCACGAACAATACCCCGGCGATGCCTTGCCGGACCACAACAATCAGGACGTAGAAAACAAACCATGAGAAACAAAGCGGTCCAAATCACCGTCGTCGTGTTGATGCTGTTGGGCATGGTGATCTATCTGATGAGAATGGATCTGGCCGAAGACCCTGTCAACGAGGAACCCGGCACGCCGGTCCCGGCGGCTACGGAGTAGGGTGGTTTTGGTGTGTAACCCACAGTCCCAGAAAACTTGCAGATATGCTCAAAACTCATTTTGACGGTGTTAGGCAAGATGTGTTAATTTGAGCATGGAGGCGAATTTCATGGCGACAGACATCCCCAGCGAAGTAGAAGCGTTTCGTCAATTCATTACGGACTACCTCGATAGTGACAACGAAGAATTGTCGCCCGAAGAGTTGCTCCGCCGTTGGCGCGCCGAGCAAGAATCGGCAACGGTGATTGAAAACATACGGCAAGGAACCGAAGACTACGAAAACGGGAAGTCAGAACCGATTGCACAGGCCTTCGACGAGGTCCGGTTGCGACTAGCAACACCGGCGTGCCAACGCACGCCGCTCACCTGAATTCTGCCCCCCAAACACCAAAACCGCCGACACGCAATGCGCCGGCGGTTTTTTTGAGTTTTTTAGTTCATGCTTCAAGCGGTGCGGCGTTTGCGACGCCAGCCGTAGCCGCATAGGGCGACGCCGCCGATGGCCAGCAGGGCGATGCTGGACGGCTCGGGCACCAAGACTGCTCCGGTGGCGGTCGTCAAATGTGCTCCGATCACGAAGCCGTTAATTTCGTTGACGTCCATGTTTCCTTGGGACATGGCGAGTCCGTAGTTCGTCAGGGCCAGTTCAAAGTGCAGCGGGCCGGTGAATGGGCCTTCGGCCGGGAAAAAGCCGCCGTACACCAAGTGCGAAGAATTGAGCGGGTTGACCATCGGGGCGCCCAGACCGTTGATCGTGGTGATGTTTTGCGCCGCCGTGCCGTCGATCGTCCAATAGACGAAAAACCCGTCATAGATGATCTCGCTGGTGACGGGAACGTTGAGGACCCTGGCTTCCCATGCCGACGTGGTACTGTCCGCCAACGGGGCGGAGGGCTTTTCAAAGATCCATTCGATCCACTCCGCTTCGCTGCTGGTTGCCGTAATCCGTTCTCGGACCGTCAGACCGCCGGACCCGGAACCGCCAATGGCTTTGGCCGTCGAGTTGATTGTCAGCGGGCCACTGGTGAACGTGTTGGGGAAGTTGGTGTTGGAAACGTTATACGTACCCCCCACTTGAATCGGTCCGGCAGTGGCCGTTGCCGCCGTCAGGGTCATCGCCGCTGCAGCGGCAAACAGTAAGCGCAGTCTGTTAAAAGCCATCGGTACGCGTCCCCTTGCTGATTCTCTGTGATGCGAATTTCGGCGAGCGGCGGCGAGATACAGCCCCCTTCAGCGCCCATCCTCTATCATGCCCTGACTGCGCTGTCGCCTCAAGCGATTTATCCCATAGCCGTCGCGAATTCCCGAAACTTTGCCTTGTTGCCGCGGACAGCAGTCCCTCCCGCCAGCTCTGCACGGTCCACGTCCGAAGCACGACGGTCGCCGCCCGTCTCGACGGTTGATACAATGGCCACACGATCACCCGTGACGGACCGCCACCGCCTGGCTCAGCTCCCAGAAGGATCGCTATGACCGACGCACGTCCCTTCGTCCACCTGCATTGCCACACCCACTACAGCCTGCTCGACGGCGCCAGCAAGATCCCCGCTCTGGTCCAGCAGACCAAAGAAATGGGCATGAACGCGGCGGCGATTACCGACCACGGCAATCTGTTCGGGGCGTTGGAGTTCTACCAGACCTGCCAGAAGGAAGGCATCAAGCCGATCCTGGGCTACGAAGCCTATATCGCTCCCGGCAGCCGGTTCGACCGCAATGCCTCGCGGATGAAGGAGGCCAGCTATCACCTCACGCTGCTGGCCAAAAACCTCACCGGCTTTAAGAACCTGGTCAAACTCGCCTCGGCCGCTTACCTGGAAGGTTTCTACTATAAGCCTCGCATTGATAAGGAGATCCTCGAGCGGCACCGCGAGGGGCTGATCTGCTTGTCCGGTTGCGCGGCGGCGGAACTGTCGCAGCAGATTCTCGGCGAACGGATGAAGGAAGCGGACGCCACGATCGCCTGGTTCCACAAGATGTTCGGCGAGGATTATTACCTCGAAATCCAAAACGCCGGTTTGGAGATCCAAAAGATCTGCGCCGATGCGACGATCGACTTCGCCAACAAAAAAGGGCTGCCGTTGGTGGCGACCAACGACGCGCACTACCTGTGCGAAGAAGACGCCGCCGCGCACGACGTGTTGTTGTGTGTGAATACGAAGACCTACCGCAGCGACACGCGGCGGATGAAGATGGAAGGCTCCGAGTTCTTCGTCCGCTCGCCGGAACAGATGTACGCCGCTTTCCCCGATCACGCCGACGCGGTCGCCCGCAGCCAGGAGATCGCCGACAAAGTCGACATCCAAATCGATCTGACCGCACGGCACTATCCGGTGTTTACGCCGCCGGAGGGAAAGACCGACGTCCAGTATCTCCGCGAATTGTGCTTAGCCGGCATCGAGTGGCGGTATGGCAAAGATGCGGACCAGAAGTATTATGACCGCTTGGATTATGAGTTGGGCATCATCGAGCGGATGGGGTACAGCAGCTATTTCCTGATCGTGTGGGACTTTGTCCGTTTCTCACGGTCGAAGGGAATTCCGAACCTGGCGCGGGGCTCGGCCTGCGGCGCGATCGTGGCCTATACGCTCGGCCTGAGCAACGTCTGCCCGCTAAAGTACGACCTGCTGTTTGAGCGGTTTCTGGATCCCAACCGGGCCGAGGCGCCCGATATCGACATCGACTTCTGCCGCGACGGCCGGGCGGATGTGCTCAACTACGTCAAGGAAAAATACGGCGAGGCCAACGTCGCCCAGATCGGCACGTTTGGGACGCTCAAAGCCAAGGCAGCAGTCCGCGACGTGGCCCGGGTGTTGAGCATTCCCATCGATCGCGTGAATCAAGTGGCCAAAATGATCCCCGAAACGTTGGGTATCAAACTCAAGGACGCGATTGAAGAAAGCGGCGAACTCAAGGCGGTCTATAACTCCGATCCGGAAATCCAGGAAGTTCTCGACTTTGCCATGCGGCTCGAAGGCTTGGCCCGCAACGTGGGAACCCATGCCGCCGGCGTGGTGATCGCCGACCGTCCGCTGGATGAGTACGTTCCGCTACAAAAAATCACCGGCAAGGACGACATCCTCACGCAGTGGACCGACGTGGAAACCGCCGGACTGTTGAAGATGG
Organism: uncultured Planctomycetaceae bacterium; assembly: GCA_937952455.1. Lineage (GTDB taxonomy): Bacteria > Planctomycetota > Planctomycetia > Planctomycetales > Planctomycetaceae > Symmachiella. Next base: position 3,049 of record CALFYU010000360.1, on the reverse strand, counting down.
ACTTTCTGGGTCTGCGGAACCTGACGATCCTCGACAAGGCGGTCAAGAACGTCAAACGACACGCCGGCGTCGACATCGAGCCGTCGCAGTTTCCGCTCGACGACAAGGAGACCTTCGCCCTGCTGCAGCGGGGCGAGACCAAGGGCATTTTCCAGCTCGAAAGCGGCGGCATGCGGGACCTGCTGCAGAAAATGCGGCCCGACCGTTTCGAGGACATCATCGCCACGTCGGCGCTGTATCGCCCCGGCCCGTTGGAAGGGGGCATGGTGATGACCTATGTCGACGTCAAAAACGGCCGCATGGACCCGCCCACCGTGCACCCGGTCGTCGACGACATCCTGGCCGAGACCTATGGCGTGATGGTCTACCAGGAACAGGTGATGCGGATTCTCAACCGGTTGGGGAATATCGAACTCTCCTCGTCGTACCAATGTATTAAGGCGATCAGCAAGAAAAAACTGGCGGTAATTGCCAAGTTCCGCGAGGAGTTCCTCACCGGCGCGGTCGAAAACGGCATGGACAAGAAACAGGCGGAAGAACTTTTTCAAATGATCGAGTTCTTCGCCGGTTACGGCTTCAACAAGTCGCACTCCACCGCCTACGGAGCCATCGCCTATCAAACGGCCTACCTCAAGGCGCACTATCCGCGGGAATTTATGGCGGCGCTGCTGTCGTGCGGAATGGAAAGCTCCGACCGCATCAACGAACACATGGAAGATGCGCGGCGGATGAACATCAAAGTCCATCCGCCGAACGTGAACCAATCAATCGAAGAGTTCGGCGTCGTCGAGGACGGGCTGACGTTCGGGCTGAACGCCATCAAGGGGCTGGGGGAAACCGTCACCAAGGCGATTGTTGAAGAGCGCGAAGCGCACGGGCCGTACAAGAACATCTTCGACCTTGCGGAGCGGGTCGATCCCAAGAACATGACCAAGGGAACGTTGGAAATTCTGATTAAGGCCGGGGCACTGGACAATCTTGACGGCACCCGCGCCCAGCAGATGGCGGTCGTGGAGCGCGCGGTCCAGGGCGCCGCCGCCATTCACCGCGACAAGGCCAGCGGGCAAAAGAACTTGTTCGGCGACGACGAACCCGAAGAACAAACGGCCACTGAAACCACCTGTACGATGCCGGACGTTCCGCCATGGCAGCATGCACAGCAATTGGCCTTCGAAAAGGAAGTCTTCGGCTTCTATTTGACGTCGCACCCGCTGACCGAGAGCGCCGGCGTGCTCAACCTGTATGCCACGCATACCACGTCCGATTTGCACCAATTGGACGAAAAGGCGGAGGTTTTGCTGGGGGGCATCGTCAATGCGGTCAAGATGGCGACGACCAAAAAACCGAGCACCAACGGGCACTCCCGCTACGCCAATTTCGATTTCGAAGACGTCAAGGGGATCGTCCGCTGCATTTGCTGGCCGGAGGACTATGCCCGGCACGGCGAGTTGATCAAACCGGAATCGATCTGCTTCATCCGCGGTCGCGTCGACCGTCGTGGCCGCGAACCGAATCTGATCGTCAACGAAATCGTGAGCATTGAGGACGCCAAACGCAAATTTACCGAACAAGTGGCCATCAAATTCCAAAGCGGACTGCACAGCGAACAGGACGTCGACCGCGTTCACGAGGTGCTGCGGCGAAATCCCGGCAAATGTGAAGTGGTGCTGGTGGTGGAATCAGTCGATCAACAGGACCGCCGCCGCTCGATGCGTTATATTCTCGCCACGCCGCCGGAATTGCGGGTCTCGGGCGATCCGCGTGTCGCGGCCGAACTACAGGACGTCGTCGGGCAGGCCAACGTCCGCCTGCACGGCGCCCGCCGCCGCCGGAGAACGGGTTGAGGGGCCTCTGGGAGCAGCGCGCAACTTTGCCGGTTGCACGAAGTGGGCGGACTGAGGTAAAACGTCATGGCGCAGCGGATGAGCCAACACGATCACCGTTCGACACCCCTCCAGCCCAAAAGGAATAGCGGCGATGCCCGACACTGAGGATTCTCCGACTTCGACTGATACGACCATGTATCGGCGGGTTTTACTCAAATTGAGCGGCGAAAGCTTTTGCCGCAGCGGCGAATCAGGCATCACCATGTCCGAAGTCGCCGCAGTTTCCCAGCAGATCAAGCGGGTCGTCGAAAGCGGTGTGCAATTGGCGATTGTGGTCGGCGGCGGGAATATTCTCCGCGGCAAGCAATTCGCCGCCGTGAGCGCGTCGATCAATGCCCCCACGGCCCACTATATGGGCATGCTGGCGACCGTGATCAACGGACTGGCGCTGCAAGACGCGCTGGAAAACATCGGCGTCCCCACGCGACTACAGACAGCGATTCGCATGGAAGGGGTGGCCGAACCGTTCATTCGCCGCCGCTGTATCCGCCACCTGGAAAAAGGCCGCGTCGTCATTCTGGGAGCGGGAACGGGAAGCCCTTTTGTCACGACCGACACCGCCGCCGCTCTACGTGCGCGGGAGATCGAAGCGGACGTCGTCCTCAAGGCGACCCGCGTGGACGGTGTGTATGCCGAGGATCCTGAGAAAAACCCGCACGCGGTGCGGTATTCGGACATTTCCTACCAGGACGTGCTGGCGCAAAACCTGCAAGTGATGGACGCGCAGGCCTTTCATCATTGCATGGAGCACGGAATTCCGATCGTGGTGTTCAATTTCAAACGGGAAGGCAACCTCGAACGCGCGGCAGCCGGCGAGCGGATCGGCACGCGGGTCTTGCCCGCCTCGCAGATTCAAAAAGATAAGGATGTGGTGGAATGACCATCCCGCCGCGACAGACAGCAATTATGCAATTCTCAACAGCAGGGATCTGAACCATGGACCAAGACGAAATTTTGCTCGATGCCGAGGAACGGATGGAAAAGGCGGTCGAGGTATTCCACGGCCAGCTGCAGGGGCTGCGAACCGGTCGCGCCACGCCGGGGCTGGTCGATTCGATTCGCGTGGAATACTACGGTTCGCAGACGCCGATCAAACAATTGGCCAGCATCACCGTTCCCGAGCCGCAACAAATCGCCATCCGCCCCTTCGACGCGTCCTCAAT
>CALFYU010000359.1 GCA_937952455.1 uncultured Planctomycetaceae bacterium | reverse complement strand
CAATATACAGATCGAGCCGCAGCAGACAATCACCGAGGAAATCCTGGCCTTCGCCCGTTCGGCGAAAGACAAATTGGCCCTTGCCGGCGACTTCGTGCACGGCGTCATTGCGGTGTCGCGGGCCTCGATCATGGCGGGGAGCAGCAGTCTCGTCGATGCCCTGGACGAATTGATCCGCGCCGCGGAGTGGGACGCCTTCACCGTCATGTTGCCCCGTTTGCGGGCAGCGATGGAGATGCTGCATGCGCGGCATCGCGATTCGCTAGCGGCCCGCGTCGCGGAATTGTACGGCTTGGCGGAAGGACGCACTTTGCAGAAGTGGAGCATCTCTGTCGGCGCAGCGGGCGATATCGTGCGGATCGATCGTCACGTCGCTGAGATCATGCAACGTTGGAGAATTCTGGATGAGTAATCCCGTTTCTCCCGATCCTCACCAACTGGCCCGCTGGCGGCTCGTGCTGGGCAAAGACGCCGAAGCGCACAACATCGGCTGCGGTGGAGATGCCGCCTGTCAGCGCGTCGAATCGCTCGTGGGGTTCTTGTTCGATGACCGCACGCCCGGCGGCGGGGGCGGTCAAGGGGGGGAACGCAGCGGCGGTGGGCCGGCGGGGCATCCGCTCACCGTGCCGGAATGGGTGGACGCCGTCAATGAGTTGTTCCCGCACCAAGCTAAGGAAGTCATGCAGCGGGAACTCATTCGCCGCCGCGGCATCGATCAATTGCTGGAGTCGCCGGAATTGTTGGAGAAGGTCGAGCCGAACGTCGATTTGGCCAAGACAATCATGACGCACCGCGATCTGCTGACCCCTAAGACCCGCGTGCTGGCCCGCAAGATCATTGAAAAAGTGGTGCAGCAACTCAAAGAAAGAATGCAGTTGCAAGTCGAACAGTCGATCACCGGTGCGATTCGCCGCGACAAACATTCGCCGCGGGCGGTCTACCGCAACCTCGATCTGACCACGACCATTCGCCGTAATTTGAAAAATTACGACCGCAATCTTCAGCGGCTGTTGGTCGACCGTCTCTACTTCTACGCGGCGGAGCGCAAGAAACGCCCTTGGCACATCATCGTCGCCGTGGACCAATCCGGCTCAATGCTCGACTCGTCGATCATGGCGTCGATTTTCTATGAATTGCCGTCGGTGCGGACGAGCCTGTTTCTATTCGATACCGAAATCGCCGACCTGAGCGACATGGTGGGCCAACCGGTTGACGTGCTCTTGTCGGTCCAACTGGGGGGTGGCACGGATATCGCCAAAGCAGTCGCCTATGCCGAACAGATCACGCGCGAACCGGCACGCACGATCGTGGTGCTGATCACCGACTTCTACGAAGGCGGCTCTGAGAACGATCTCGTCAACAAAATCGGTGAGATGTCACAAGCCGGCATCCGGCTGATCGGCCTGGGGGCACTGGGATACGACGCCCGGCCCGACTACAACAAAGCCACCGCCAAAAGGTGCCGCAAGGCCGGCATGGACATCTTGGTCTGCACGCCGGAGAAATTGGCGGAGTGCATGGCGCAGATAATTGTGGGTTGACGCGTTCAGAACCCTTCATCCCGTTCGCGCAGCGGCCGCACACCGAATCTTCACACAGCCGTGTCCGAACGGAACGGGCGACGACGACGTTGAGCAATCGCGACAATGTCAAGGACCAGTTTCAAAACCCGATCGCGCCTGTTCGTGAACCTTTTATGCAAGTGTGTGCGGGACGCATCGGAGCGTTTTGAAACCAGTTGTGGCCACTTGCATCGGTGACAATATCGCAATCCGGCGGTGTTACTGACAATATCCCGACAACGCGAAAAGCGAGAACTCTGCATAGCGGGTTAGGCTGATTTCGGAACGGCCGCTTACGTACCGGACCCAACCGCTAATTTCGTTTCAGGCGTCCACGGAGTCGGTGGAAAATGGCGATACGGAAATCTTCAAAGCCAATCTGGCGCAATAAACCATCACCAAGCACACATCCCACTGCGGGTTGGCAGACTTCGTATTGCCCCCATCTTTGTCACTTGCGACGAGCGGCGATTCTCGCTGAAGCTGCCGAGGTATTCTCGCTTGGTGCCCCCGATGGATTGCGACGCTCTGATGACGACATGGCCCGCGATCGAGTCATGATCGAACGCAAGTAAGCTGCCGCACCAAAAGACTAAACCTCAATTTCATTCGTGAATACAGACTGCTCCGAACTGGCGACCACAGGTGATCGCTGCCGAAAACGCAAGCAATGCGGTGATTATTTGCTCCAACATGTCATGTCTGAGGGACAACATTGTGCGGCAGCGGAGCCTCGAACCTGGAATGCTCCGCTGTGCCGATTGAATTCACCATCGCTACCTACAGTCAGCGACAAATCATTATTCCCCCGTGTGTGGCTGCAACGCGATAACTGCTGTGCGCCCCGCTTCCCAGGGAAACGACCGGAGCGGCCATACGTGGAAGCGCTTCTCACATCGTGCGCGCGACCGGTTCGTGCAAAGCTTATTGTCGAGTTAGCCGACGCCACGTATTGAAACTCGCGGAACCATCAGTTACGGTTACTCCTCGAATTTTGGATTCCACTGAAATGAGCGGGGTGTACAGAAGGCGGATGCTGCGGGTGGGGAAAACGCGCATGAAGCCCCCGTCGCCTACAAAATCGATCTGTGTTTTTCCGAGCGCGAAGTAACCACCGACGTAGATGTTTGCCAGGAGCAGCACAACGACCAGAAAGACCGACCGTCCGTTCCAGCCGCTCAAAGTTTTACTATCCATCTCCGTGCGCTCCTGAACCTCATCAATCGTGACTTGGTGCTAATTCTCCGAAGAGACAAGCTCAATGCCTCGCTCGAATCGACTTGTCGCCGAACCAGCATTGGCGATCGCCGTGATTCTTTCGGATTATCGCAAGTCGCATCGCAAACACCAAGACTGCCATGAGATGCGGGAGGACGATTCAGCGACATTCGACATGTTTGGTGGATTTCGAAGTCCCAAATGCACGGGCCGGCTTCTTTAATGACCATGATCCTCCGCTCCCAATGCAATCACCTTCGTCGGTTTGCCTCCCACGGGCACTGTGGCGAGTACTCGCAGGTCGTTGAGCGACATGATCGACATAGTGCCGTCGCCGGGATTCGTCCAGAATGCGAATTGGCCGGCGTCATCAAACGCGATCTGGTGATGTCCGTAGTGACCCTCGACGGCGCTGTGTCCGACCGGAATCGTTTCTAAGAGACTCGCATCGGAGAAGTCGATGTCGCGATTGGGGTCGAGGTCGACGATACTCAGGAATTCGTCGCCTTCAATGTCGCCGGGATGGTTGTGGAAGACGAATGCCAGGCGACGCCCATCGGCCGCCTTGACGATCGTCGGCACCGTCGGCGAGTTTCCCGGTTGCATGGGAAGGGACACACTCACCAGTTGTGGCGCTGCATCATGGGCATTCAATAGGCCCAAGGCGGCGTAGTCCTCCTCGCCATAGACGAAACAGACGTAATCGCGGTGCGTGACGAACGCCCCCGTGCGCAGCGGTTTTTTTGTTTCGGGATTAACACCAAGTGAAATGTGATGTATCTCGGCGTCGGCATATTCGGCCGTCGGATCGAGATCAGCAGTCACCCAACAAATTCCGTCGGCCGGGGCAAAGAACACCTTATCCGCGGCAGTCGTGGCGCCGTGGATCGCACCGGTCGGCAACGTTAGCGAATAGGCGATCTCGTCATTGCCATCGGGGCGGATGCGAGTCACATCCACCCGCCCCTGATTCGGACCGCCACCGTCGATCCATGTCCCATAGCCGGTCGTATTGTTGACGACTGCTAAAGTGATGTGATGTCCGCCACCGGCATGAAACCCTTGCGGCACATCACTCTTTTCGTCGCCCTTGATGGCTGCGGGATCGATGCGGGTGTAGCCGCTGTTGCGATCGTTGGCCAAGTAGAACACGTCTTGGTAGATATATAAATGGGCCGGATTGCCTTGTTGATCGTCAAGCTGCTGAGCGATAATCTGCGGTTCCTCACCAAAATGCCAGTGGCCGTGATCGCCGTGCGACTCCTCTTCGACACCAGTCGTTACGAGCACCCAGCCGCTTTGAAACGTGCCGCCCGCATCGTCCCGCACTCCCAGCAAAAGTGTGCCCTGGATGGCTTCCATTTGCACGAGGTTCTGACGCTCTGCATCGAGGACCGGGAACCCGGCGACATCGCGAATCTCATCCAATTTGGGTGGGTTGCCCTGCAAGACGTGCGTCCATCGCAGTTTTCGAGTGTCGTGGTCTTGAAAGATCAACCGGCAAACAACCGAGGGTTCCGGCGCTTCGGCCGCGACAGCCGATTCGTCAAATGTGACCAATTCCTGTTCACGACCGCAGCCGACGAGTATCTGTGCTGCGATCAAAAGGCTGACGTAATTCCACATCTTAAGGTTCATGTTGTATTCCTGAGCGAATGGAGAGAATTCTTCGGATGCGAACATTTCGTTTAATCGTTGGGAGAAAACGGCGGACCGGTTCCCGCATCCGTTGAGCGAAACCGGCTTCGTTGAAATTCGAGAAATACCCAATGGACCTCCGTGTCCGTTTGGGAAAGCCAATAAAACCGCATGTCATCGGCCGATGACCGATAGATCAGTGGATCGCCCTGTATGAAGGGGTTCTCAGCGATTGAAGGATGACGGCGCAATGCCTTGGTGAGCATCCGCGCATCCACATCAGTCATCTGCGGCTGCCGCTGCCACAGCGTTCCATTGATCTGCAGGTCTTTCGGCACAGTCAGCGGCGATGGGGAAGCGTCGGTGTCATCGGTCGAACAGCCCTGCAGGAGTGACAGCACGAGCAATGCAACGGAATACCGCACAAATGTTGTTCGTGTGATCAATGACATCACTTATTCCTGTAATTCCAGACACAGGCAATTTCCTGGGATTGCCTGCGAGCCTGTAGGCCGAAGTTAAAACTCGCCGATAACTTCGCCGTCGCTGCGCGCAAACAAGTTCCTCATCGTCGGCAGATCAATGCTCTCGTTCATGAAGTGCACACTGCCGTCACACATCAGCACGTTGGCCCCGCCGACATGCAGGCTTCGCGGGCCGGAGACCCACTCGCCGTGGTGAGCGACGTCCGGCTCGTCGGCATTGGGCGGGAAATGGGCGTTCAATAGCACGTGATATCCGGTGCTGCGAATCCAGGCCCCCGCACGGCGTCCCTCATAGCGCGTGGCCGGGAAGGTCGTTAATGTATCGGCATCGACGGAGCAGGGACCGCCGCCGCTGACCCGCTTCAACTGTCGTTGCGCGTCGACCAAATCAGTCGTATCGTCGCCGCGCAAGCCGAACAAGGTTTCGGCCATAAACAACGTCGAGGTCGTTCCGTCGGAAATGTCCCTGAAACGGGTGGCTGATCCGCGCCAGAACAGGCCGTCGTTGAGACCGGTGCAATAATTCAACTCCAGTCCGCTGCCGCCGTTCACCAGATAATTCCCGCCGGCATACAAATCACCGTTGCTCTCCTGATTCATGACGTCGCCGGGATCACTGGGACAGATAAAAACCGGCACGACATGCGCCGCAGCCGGCGCAATAACGGAGTTGAGCTGCGCTGCCCAAGGAGGTCCAACGAGCAGCGGTTCGTTGAAGTCGATCAGCTCATGCAGATTCGCCTGTTCCAGATAGGGGAGAATCTGCGCTTGTGGAGAATAGCCATAGCTGGAGTCTGCAGAAAGCAGCGGAAACGCTGAATGCACATCGTAATAGTTGTGCAGGGCGATGCCGAGTTGTTTGAGGTTATTGCGGCACTGAGTGCGCCGCGCGGCCTCGCGGGCTTGCTGCACGGCGGGCAGCAGTAGCGCGATGAGAATCGCGATAATCGCGATCACCACCAGCAATTCAATCAGTGTGAAGCCGTGACGTTTCATAGAAGCCTCCCGATCAATGAAAACTGAAAAGGAACGCCGAGCGCCGGCTTTGGTTTCCAATGCCGGTCGTGACGACAACGAAGGAGCAATTATGCCAGCCATGCCACAAGATGTAAATGCAACTGTTTTGCATTTAGGTTCATTTTTGCAAAAATCTCTTCTCGCACACACATGACGTCTTCACGTGGCCTGTGCACGCCACCAACCATCCCACAGCCAACAACGACGCGGCATGAGTGCCCGAGGAATGGACCCCCGACCCACAATATACAGAACAATTCAACGACACACGCGCCTTCTGAACTTCGCGCCAGATCGGCAATTGCTGCAAAAACTGTCATGTCGGTGAGCGACACTCCACGCCATCTCAACAGCAACAACGTGGAACGACATAAGTTAATAGGACCGTCGCTATGACCTGAACTCGCAGCTGATTCAGACAATCACACATCTGCACAATATTTGCAAAAACGATTCAAACGCATTGACAGCCGTTTTCGTACGACTGATAATGAGACTTGCGAAAGTCGCCTGGAACGGTTGGTCCCCTTGGTCCATGGATCGCGACACATGTCCCGAATTCGTCATTCAGCGTCGCTCATCGCGATTGCCGCATATGCCCTACAGGGGATCTGCGGGCACGCGCTGCATGACGCACGGTGCGACGGATGCGACAGTCCTCACGGCGACGAAGTGCGGACCCACGCTGGGTCTGCCTGTAGTCACCGCCACACCGGGCATTGCCGCCACGCGCACGCAGACGGCAAACAACGGCCGGAACATCCTCCCGCCGAGAAGGGGCACCACGACCCCTCGCGGTGCAGCATGTGCCGTATTTTGGGACAACCGCAACTCGCTGCGGAGACCGAGCCGCCGGAAGTGTTTCAATTCGTGATGCCGTACCACGTCGCGGTGGCGCTGCCTGCAAAGCCGTTGATTCGCTCATTCCGGCTGCTTACGCGCGGCCCACCGATCGGATAAGGCTCCTCATTTCGTTGTAAATCCCGCCGGTTTCTTTCTGGAGCTGCGCAGGCCATTGCGCGCGTACCGTGGGGTCGAACGGAACTCTACAGCGACCATCTTTGCCCCTGCGCCCCAAGTGCGTATTCAGTTTTACGGCGCTGTGTGTAGCTGCGCTGAATGGCAATGTGACCGTGCACTCGGGTTGCCGACTTGTCGGCAACTCCGTTTGCCGCCTGGGCTGTGCGTCGCCACACGCACCCCAGGCTGGCAGGTCGGCCAGCGGGCTTTTATTCCGCGCACGTCCCATTTTGAGGAAATCAGTTGTGTTTCGTAGAATCGCCGGAGAAGGCCTCTCGCAGGCACAGAAATTCGTGGAAATCGGCCACTATGATTTTTGCCCATGGGCGAACCGCTACGTCTATTGGCTCAAGCAGCCGATCGGCTGGTTCTTGCTCGCGGCGATTGCATCGGCGGCCATCGGTGCACTGGCGGTGCCGCAAGGATGGTTTGTGTGCGGGATCGTAACAGCCGTAACCCTACTCGGTATTGCCTGGCCTTCGTTTTCAATGCGGGGCTTGCAAGGCGAACTGTGCTTCAGCCGTCGCCGATGTTACGAGTTGGATAGCGTGGTGACGACGGTTACGATTACCAACCGCTGGCCTTGGCCGGTGTGGGGTCTGATGGTCGACGGCGGATTTGACGAAGAGGGGAACGACGATCAATGCGTACCCAGTTCGGCGCTCGCCCGTGTGCAGGGTTGGTCGCAAACGTCATTTGAGTTTCCACTTCGCCCACAGCGCCGCGGCATTTATCCTCTCCGTCCCCCACAAATCTCGACCGGGTTTCCATTTGGGATGTGGACGGTCCGCAGGCCTGTCTCGGTTTCGGAAGAACTGATCGTGTGGCCGCGCTGTGCGGACTTGAAATCCTTGCCCTTGTTCGACGGCGATCAACACTATTCAGGCGGAGTGTATTCCGACCGCGCGGGCAGTGACGGCGATCTTTTGACCGCCCGGCATTATCGCGTCGGCGACTCGTTACGGAGGATTCATTGGTCGCACACCGCGAGAAGGGACAGACTCATCGTCTGCGATCGACAATCGGCCTGCCGGAAAAGCGTGGCACTCTTCTTGAACAGCGCGCACTTTGCGACGGAAACGATTTCCGACAGCCAGTTCTTGGATTGGGCCGTTCGCGTCGTCGCTAGCCTCACCCGCGAATTCCGCGACCAAGGTTGGGAGACGCGATGCTGGCTGGATGGTGAATGGCTTGTCGTCGATTCAAGCACCCGCTCAATACAGCGACTCTTTGACAAACTGGCTCGCCTTCAGCCTGGTGAATCCGATGGCAGCGCGGACGATGCAATTCCGCTTCAATCGACCGGAGGCCTCAAAGTCCTGGTGACTTCAACTCCGGCATGGACGGCATTGGGCGACAATGCCACTCCCACATTGCTTTCGACGATTCGCGCAATTGTTTTGGATGACACGGACCAGCTCGTCACAACTTCCAAATTGAAGCCGTCCGTCTTGGATGTGACGCCGAGACCATGGACGCGACTCGACGTCATGCGCGACCTGCATTGCCGAATGACGCAATCCGGCGAAAGGAATGGGCACGATGGCCGGAACGTCAACTAGCATATTCTCAGGCCCTGTCGGGCCAAACAATCAACCGCTTTTCGAAGTGAATCGCCCTGAGTTCGGGACGTTATTGCTGGCGACGACGTCGGGGCTGACGCTTGTCGCTGCGAAATTTGCGGATTCGCGTTCTCTCGCGGTACTGATCCTGTGTGGGCTGATCTGGTTGGGCTTCCCATGGCTCGTTGGGTTTGCACTGACAACCGACACGCGGCTACGCAGATGGGCCGACAACGGAGCCACAATTGCCATATTCGGCTGGACGCTGCTGCCTGTGCTGGCCGAAGCCGTTCTCCGTGGTCTCGGCAGCGGCGACGCACCGGAAATCGTGATGCTCGTGGGTTTACAAAACTCGGTCGTGATGTGCGCAGCGTATGCACATCGCCGCCGTTGTGTCCAATTCGCCGCCGTGGGCAGCAGTTTCCTGGTGCTTTATGCGATTGTCGTCAGCCCCGAACCAGAGGTATTCGTGCTGGCCGGTCTGTTCGGCATGATGATGCTGTGGTGGCTGATGGTTCGGTATTGGGAGCAGATTCGCCGGACGCATGTTGCCAGCCGCATCGATCGCTGCCTCCCTGTGCGAACATCGGTCTTGGGGCTGGTGGGCGCGGGCGTGGTAATCGCCTCTGCCACGTTGTGGACGACCGGGGGCGCCACGTATGTACTGCGGGGCTTCATGCCCACATCGGGCGGGGACGACGCGTATGACGAATTTGCCCGGTCCGGCGTCGGAGACGGGGACGCTCTCGTGGCAGCCAACAATGATGCGATGAGCTTCGGTCCGGTCGAAAGCGATCTGTTCATCGAGTCCGACAAGCCCTCCCTGTACGACATGTTCAACGACATGTACGGTGAGCCGCCGACTCCGCCGAAAAAACGAGTGCGGGCGATCGGCCTCTCCCCCGGAAAGCTGAAAGTCACCCATCAGAAAATCGCCAAGACGCAGGGAGGCGGTCGGGAATTCTCGGCAGTGCGACGCCGCCAGAAAAAACGCGACCGCAATCTGATCGATCGAAAGTCCGCAGCCATGCTGTTTGTCGTCGGCGACGTGCCTCTCCATTTGGCGCTGGAACGATATGACACATTCGACGGACGGGAATGGTCGCACTCGGACGCTGTCGGCAGACATCCTACGCTGACGATGAACGACGAGGAAGGCAGGCCGTGGTTGCATATCGTTCAAGTCAATGAGTACACACAGACAGAAGTCACCGACAAACTTGCCGTCAAGTTCATCAACCTCAAGACCACCCGTGTTCCCTCCCCACCCTATTTGGAGTCAGTCCACGTCGACAAGGTGGACCGCCGCGATTTTTTTAGCTGGACGGCCGACGGCGTGATCGAGATGCCGGATCGCGATCAGATTCCTGAACTGACGGTCATGCATCTGCAGACGCAGCCGATCAACCTAACGAGTTTGCGGCAATCGGACTTCACACAGAAATATCCGAGAATTCGCTCCAAGCCCAAGGGCAGCGATGACTCGGCCGCGTCGGAATTGTCGCGGTTAATTGACCGGCATCTGTCGCTACCCCGCGTCGGAGAAATCACAGAAAAACTGGCGAAGGAATGGACCTCGGGCATTCCGCGTGGTTGGCGGCAGGTGGAAGCGATCGTCGGCCGACTGCGGGACGAGTACGAACATGATCGCGAAGCAATGGCCCCAATTGACTCTGAGAATGTCGTCGAGCACTTTCTCAAAAGCGGCCGCGGGCCAGACTATTTGTTCGCTTCAGCGGCGGCCAGCCTGCTCAGATCGCAGGGATATGCGACACGACTTGCCAGCGGCTTTTACGCCCATCCCGAGAAATTCGACCGACTATCTGGACAGACCACGGTGCATGCGGAGGATGTGCATGTTTGGTGCGAGGTTTGCGTGGATGGCGTTTCTTGGGTGACGATCGAGCCGACGCCCGGATATTTGCCGCCACCTGAAGACTTGACTCTCGCACAGCGCATTTCATTGGCCTGGGATGCAACGTTGGCTTGGGCCAAGCAACGCGCGGCGTTGATTGCCGGCGTGCTGGGGACGGTGATCGCAGCCTGGTTTCTGCGCACGGCTTGGCTCGACAGGATGTTTACCGCGTTCTTCTGGCTCGCCGGTCATGGAAGCGCCAGACGCAGGCTAAGAGCGACGCTGCAACTTCTGGAATGGAGAGCTTGGCTGTGCGGATGCCCGCGTCCGCCGCGGATGACGGTCCGAAGGTTTTATGCGGATCACTGCGCAGGACTGCCAGATGAAACGCGCGTGCAACTCGGCGAGTTTCTCACCGCCGTCGAACGCATCTTGTATGCACCGAACTCTCCGACCAGCAACAGTTCACCGCGAACGTCTCAGTTGTGTAAGACCACCGCGCGTGCGCTGGGGCGATCATTGCTTAGTCGCAGAACTCAAAGCGGATCAACCCCTTTGCTGACTGACGGCGCATAATCACTCACGATAACTAATACTGACGGCCACGGCCGATTCGGCAACAGATACGAGAACTCCTGGCAAGGAACGAGGCAAGTCACGAATGAAGATATCACCGACGGCATCCGCTGTTGCGGAAACACCCTGCCGCCATCAAGACGCCATCGACAAATTACGGAAGGCGCTCAACGGCGCATTGATCGGGAAGAACGACGTGGTCGAGTTGGTTCTCGCCTGCTTGCTCGCACGGGGCCACCTGCTCTTCGACGATCTGCCCGGGCTGGGGAAGACCACGCTGGCCAAGGCGGTGGCCAAGGCGGTCGGCGGCGTCTTCGCGCGCGTCCAGTGCACCCCCGACCTGCTGCCGGGCGATGTGACCGGATTCAATATCTTCAACCAGAAAACTAGGGAGTTCGAGTTCCGGGAAGGACCGGTCTTTTCCGATGTGCTACTAGCCGACGAAATCAATCGCGCAACCCCCCGCACGCAGAGCGCCCTTTTTGAAGCGATGGCCGAACGGCAAGTGACCATCGACGGCAACACCTATTCCCTCAGCAAGTCCTTCTTTGTGATCGCCACGCAAAATCCCGTCGAAAGCCACGGGGCTTACCCGCTCCCCGAAGCACAGCTCGACCGTTTCGCCATGAAGCTGCGCATCGGCTATCCCGATCCGCGCAGCGAACTGGATATGCTCGCCGCCCATATCGGTGGTGCCAACAAGATCCGACCGGAACAAGACGAAGTCGTCATCGACCCCGCGCAGTTACAGCAACTGCAGGACCACGTGTCCGGCGTCGCAGTCAGTGAATCGGTGCGACAGTACCTGATTGATTTGGCAACAGTGACACGAAGTCACCGCGAGGTCTCTCTGGGGGTCAGCCCACGGGGACTTCTCACATGGCAACGGATTGCGCAAGCCCGCGCTCATTTGCAAGGACGTGATTTCGTGATCCCTGACGATATTCAACACGTTGCGGGGCCAGTGTTGGAGGTGCGCCTTGCCGGAGATTTTGAAGAAGGTCCCAAGATCACAGAAGAAATCCTGTCATCGGTATCCGTGCCGGTATTTGGATGACGCCCAGTTCCACCTACGCTGCAAGTTGCCCCTCGCGTCGGAAGGCCCATTCCCACTCGTGATTTGAAAGGTGTAACAGACCGATGTCTCGAATTCACTACGCTTGGGCTGCGCTGTTCTGCCTGCTGGCCGCCGCAGGCTGTTTGGCAAGCCCGGCCGAAGAGGCCGAACATCATTTAGCGGCGCACATGCCCCGCGATTTTCCGGCCGCCGCCCGGCGGCTAACACATCTGCACCAAACTCTGTTGGAAGGTTCACGAGCGCAATCGAAGGAACTCCGCACCCCCAATGAAAAAACGGCACAGATTGAACCATTTGCAGAGATGTGCGACGTCACCCGCTGGTTGCCGGAATTAGCGGCCGACAGCGATCTCCCTGAAGAACCGTGGGAGCGCGTCTACAATTCTGCCGCGAACTTGGAGTCGCTTCTGCTGCCGCTCGCCGCGCTGAACGTAAAGGAACAGCGCGATGCATATCACCGTCAGGCGGACCGGATTGCGAAGTGCATTGATCAAATTACGGGAGTCGCGAATGACTATTCCGCAGACCCCCGACAGACTGAGGACGACCCGTCATGAACGTCACGTTCTGGGGCGCAGTGTTGCGGTTTTCGCAGGCATCTGTTCAGGCCGCACCGACAATTCTCGTGGGCCTTCTGGTGGCTGGCGTGTTGCGGCGACTGTTGGGACACGCGGGGACGCGGCGGCTGTTCGGCGACAATTCCTGGCGCTCGCTCCCGCAAGCCTGGTTGGTGGGAATGTTGCTACCCGTCTGTTCGTTGGGTGTTATTCCAGTGATCCGCGAAATGCGGCGGGCAGGCGTCTCCGGCGGCGCGATCCTGGCGTTCGGCCTGACGGCGCCGTTATTCAACCCGATTTCCGTCCTCTATGGGCTGACCCTCTCCGATCCGGTCGTGATCCTCACTTTTTCGTTCTGTTCATTGGTGATCGTCACCGTCGTCGGCTTGGCCTGGGACCGCCTGTTTCCCAACACCTCCACTCCTGAACCCGAGCCGCCGGCCGTTGCGCACGGAGTGAAACGCATGTTGTCGATCGCCCTGTTTGCCGCACGTGAATCGGTGAGCACAACAGCGATCTATATTGGCATCGGACTGGCGGGCGTGACGCTGCTCAGTATCGTTCTACCCCATGCCTACCTGCAAACGTCCGCCGAACCGGACGATCCCTGGGCGCCGCTATTCATGTCCATGATCTCAATCCCGATCTATGCGACGCCGATGACCGCGATGGTTCAATTGGCGTCTATGTTTCAACACGGCAACTCCGTCGGCGCCGCGTTTGCCCTTCTGGCGCTGGGCGCCGGCGCCAACCTCGGACTCGTGGCCTGGATGGTCGTCAACTACGGCGCGTTTCGGTCATCGGCCTGGTTTGCGTTTCTCGTCGCCGTTGTCATCGGATTGGCCTACGGCGTGGACAAACCGCTCTATCCACACGGTGTCGACCCCGCCGGACACACCCACGCGTTCGACATTTACTGCGCGCCGTTTCCCCCGTCGACCGCGAATCCCCTGGAGAAGGCCCTCCACAAATTGCGCGACGACCTGGCCCCGCATGAGTCGATCTCCCTCTTGATACTAGCAGGGTTCCTAGTCGCAGGTGCCGGCTTCGCGCGATTTGATCCGGATCGCCGGGTCGAGGGCTGGTTGGAACGTCCCCCCGATCGCGGCCCCAAGATGGACGTCGTCCTGCCGGCCCCGGTACTCGGTGCTGTGGCCCTGGTGATTCTTGTCGGTTTGAGTGTGTTTGGCTGCTATGTCTACTATCCGCCGCCGGACGAAATCTTCGAGGAGATGAGGATCGTCAACACCGAGGTCGGCTCCGCCACGTTGGGGGGAGACTGGGACACGGCCCGGTATTGGATTCCCGTCTATGACGATTGGACGCGCAAGCTCCAAGTCAGTATGGTCTTGCGCGGCGAGGAACTGACCCCCTATCGCCGTGCCAAAGCGGACGTGCTGCGCGAGAAACTGGAACTATTAGAACACAAAGTTGAGGACCGGAAAGTCGACGAATCCCGCGAATTGGGACGAGCCGTCGGCAAGGCGTACGCACGCTTGCGTCGCGCGTACGAATCGATGCCGAATTGATTTCGGCCACGATGCGGCATTAACGCGACATACCATGTAGATCAAACTCAAAGCATGCGACAACTAAATCGAGGCTCTGCGATGAAGCAGCCGACAATTCTCATCGCCCTGACTTTGCTGCTGGGATTGTGCGCAACGCCTATGATAGCGTTCGCCGACGATCACCATCATCATCACCACGGGCACGAGCACCACGCAAAAAATGATGGACATGACGATCACCCCATCGTTGCGCCGGCGAATAATCGGTCGATTACCACACTGCTTGTCGTCTACTGTGTGTTGATCGTCTTGGCGTCCTTGGCCGGCGGCATGCTGCCGAGTTTCATCCGACTGTCGCATACGGGGATGCAAACGCTGATCAGCGGCGTGGGGGGGCTGATGCTGGGAATCGCGGTGTTTCACTTGTTGCCCCACTCGCTGGAGTACACAGGCTCGACCAGCATGACCACCCGCTGGCTGATGGGTGGACTGTTGGGCATGTTCTTCCTAGTCCGCGCGTTTCACTTCCATCACCACGGCCCTGCCGATCAGTTCGACGGTGAGACGCACTCGGATCACGAGCATGCTCACGATTGTGGCCACGATCACGGTCCCCACGTGCATCACCTCAACTGGATCGGCGTGGCTCTCGGATTGGCACTGCACACGCTGATCGACGGCATTGCCTTGGGAGCCAGCGTTCGAGCCGATGCGGGAGAAACGGACTTCGGCCCGCTGCTGGGACTGGGAACGTTCTTGGCGATCCTGCTCCACAAGCCGGTCGATGCCATTTCGATCACGTCGCTCATGTCGGCGGGAGGCTGGTCAGCCGGAGCCCGCAACATTGTGAACGTGGCCTTCGCTTTGATGTGCCCGCTCGGGGCGGCGCTATTTCTATCCGGCGTCGAGCAAGTCACGACCCACCAACACGCCGTCATCGGAGCCGCGCTCGCCTTCGCTGCCGGCGTCTTTTTGTGCATTTCTCTAGGCGACTTGCTGCCGGAATTGGAACTTCACTCCCACAACCGCCTTCGCCTGTCAGCCGCATTGATCGTCGGCGTCGCGCTCGCCTGGGCGATCGAGCAGACCCATAGCCACGATCATGGGAATGTGGCGAATGTCAATGAGCATGGTGAGAAGGACTGACCCAATTGTCGTACGTCGTCGCTCAACGACCTGCGACACGACCTGCGAGCAACTCGGCCTCGGAAGCGACGGGCGATACCCCAAAGAAGCAAATGTCGCATTGAAATTGCAGCCGGACGGGTCGTGAGACGCGAGAAGATCGGTCCACGAACCATAGGCCGCCACGCGTTTGATCGTCCCTTCGGCCTCGAACGGCACTTTTGATTTGCCGGCGCCATTGGCTGCGGCGTGGCAGACACCCAAATTCTTATCGTCTGTTTTTGCCGTGGATTACCGCGTTGCCGGTTTCTTAGGGCGCCGCCTCAACGGCACACCACGGTGCCGTTGCCGACCTCTGCACAGTGAATCATCGACTCCAGTTGCGGCTTTGCACTCTGAAAAGATTAGAACCAGTTTCAAAACCCGGTTGCGCGTGTTCGGGAAACTGTCATACAAGTTTGGGCGTAACGCGTCAGAGGGTTTTGAAACGAGTTGTCGTGAGACGGGTCACTCGACCACTGCTAGCGAACGTCCATCCGATCGATGCCCCGCAGTTCTGTCGTTGGGATGCCACGATGTTTTGCAAGTGGGTCGATGTACCAGCGATAATGCCCGAAGTCGGTTGCGAACAGGTACGGCTTATTCTCCGCATGCCAATCTCGCCACTTGGCGGCGCTGCCCTCGTTGGGGCCGTCCGGAACGTAACGTCCAAGCAACCGCTTTGCGCGCGCGACCGACGCTTCATCGCCGGACTCCAATTCATTGATCGCGAACTCTATGAATGTCGGATCGTCGAAGCCCATTTTGATGGATAACAGGTCCTCATCGATCGTAATCTTGCTTTTGGGGTCCGTCGTGAGAAATGCGGTGTGTTCTTCGGCCCAATTCGCCATCGATTCCGCATCCCCTTGCGACTCAATCATTTGCCACAGTTCTTCGGTGACGATGCCCTCGACCCATGATTTGCGGTCGGGATTTTTTAGCCATGACGCCACGGTCGAGCGCGGTCGCGCGCGAGGCCCGACAAACACCGAAGGAGTAATCGCAATCGGGTGATCTTGACTGAAATTGCTGATATAGGCGATTGAGTTGAGCAGCAACTGATCTCCCACGCTATTCATTTCGCGAGGAGATTGTTGAAAACCAAAGTGCAGCAAGTTCCCCTGCCGCCAGATGGCGGCAGCGGTTGGAGTTTTTTCATTCACACCGCCGCAGAAGAATTCGACGTCAGGGTATTCATCGAAGGCGGTCGAATAAGTGCACCAACCCGAACGCCACTTGCGGTCGCGCTCATCGACGATGGCAATAACCTTGATCTTTGTCTCATCGAGGTCGTCCACAAACGCCTCGGGCGTCTCGATTTCGATAGTGGTATCGCGGTTGATCCGAAAGGGCGCATCGAAGATCGGATGCTCCTTGAGGTCGTAGGCAACGGGATCAAGGCAGGTACACCCGGAACCTCCACGCAGCTGCCAAACACACGCCAGATTCAGCCCGGCACTGCCAAGCAGGACCGTGGGGCGGTGCCACTCGTCGCGGCTTCCCAGCGGCGATTTCCCTTCAGCCCGCTCGGCCCGGGCCTCTTCGCTTTGCGGCCAATCGAGCAGCACGACATCGAAATCGCGTGCGTCCTCGGCCCGGAAGTCTTCGCGGCTTATGGCCACTGCCTTTGACACATGATCGCTGAGGAAACCGACGAAGTCATCGGCCCGCTCCGAGCCCACGTAAAGCACTCGAAGATCCTCAAGTCGTTTCGTGTCTGCTTTCGCCGTTGGGCCGGTTGCGGCAAACAACAAGGCAGCGACGGCGAGTTGAAACGTCATCGTCCACAAATTCCATCGACTCACGCTACTACGATTCATCATGGATGCCTCCGAGCTTCGTTAAGGCGGATGTTCACCGGTAGATTCAATTCGACCTTTTCCGGCGGGAAACAGGCTAAGTCATTGCATGCCTGGTACTGAACGAGAATCGTGATCACAAACTGATCGCCTTCGCCTGCACAAATGCGTGCGGGAATCGAGACGGCCAAACTACTATGATAGATTGGCGAACCACCAGATACCTCTGTCGGATTGCGCAACTGAGGCTCAACAAACTCTTGCGCGCCGCCGCAGGCCGGACGGCACTCGATGCGGAGGGGGGTAAAAGCAGATTCTTCTGGGACGTCTTCGTAAATATGGTAACCAGGCGCGATTTGAATGGACAGTTCCACTTTCGCCGGTTCATCCAACGCAACACGTTGTGCCGGCATCATCGCCCGAATCGCGACCCGTTCGATCTCGCCCTGCACGACCGGTTCCGCATCAACGCGATACAAAGCTTGTGCCGCGTCGACTGGAGCAGCCGCCACTCCCGCGCGGGCGTTCTCTTTGGGGTCTTGCGTACAGCTCATGCTGCACACCGCCCCCAAAAAGGCCAGTCCCCAGAGCAAGCGTCTGCTATATCCGATGGAGTCGAACCACATCGCTCGCAACCAATCACACCAGAGAGTGTTCTAGCGCCAAAACCACTCAGCCGTGCTGCCGCGCTCGAATGTTAAGACGATTTTCCCATTCTGCAGTCAGATCGGCGTAAGGTCGCAGTGCGTGCAACGTCGCAAGCATTACACTCGGGGCATGACACCCCGTTGCGACGCGAATTGCAGCAATCGTTCATGACCAACGGCGGTGAGTCTCGCGGTGCTTTTTGAGGCATTCGTTAAGCAGCAACCGGACAGTTTGTCCACCTTGGGTATGGAAGGACCCGCGACCCACGAGTATGCCCCGCGCGATTGCCGAATGCAATACTTCTTGCAGACGTTCGGGCGGCACTCGGAAAGATCGCATACGCGATGCTTGAGGAATCTCTCGCCCGTCGTGGTAATCCGTCGCCGCAAACAGTTTCACGTATCGTTCGGCCGTTCGCTCGGAAGGCCATCTATGAGAACGTAAACGCCAGTCGAACTCAAGAGACTCGCGACCAGTACGTCAGGCAACATTTCCCAACGGATTCCCAGACGTCGCCGCCGTCGCACCAATGTGTGATATTTCCACACTTAAAGGTTGACTCCCAAGGCATTCTGTGAGATAGTCACACTTAATGGGGCGGTTGAGTGATCGACTGTAGGGAGTTTTGCAGTGCCACAATTGAACGAGAACGAATTGGAAATCTTGCGAGTGTTGTGGGACGAGTCCCCACAAAAAGCCGGCCAGATTCAGGAGACGTTCGGCTGGACGATTGATAACGGAACGCTCCGTAGTGCTCTGGTGGCGATGGTCGAACGCGGGCTTTTAAGGCGTGAGCGACGGGGCAAGGCATTCGTCTATTGGCCCCGAGTGCGACGTGAAACGCTGTTTCGCCGCATGGTGAAGCGACTGGCCGATGTTTTCGCCGGCGGTTCCACGGGGCACCTGCTCATTGAACTGGCTGCCAAGGAAAATCTGTCGATAGAGGATCTCCAGAAGCTAAGCCGTATCGCTAACGACGCGCGAAAATAGATCAGACGCGGCCGTCGAAGAAATCTGACGCGTTTACGTCCACGCGGCGATTCAAAGAATCCGAGGAATCATGATGGCGCACGACATGGCTGGCCTGAATTTGATCGCCAATATCCTCATTCGTGTAAGTCTTTTGATGTCCGTCGGCTGGCTGGCCTTTGGTTGGGCATCGCGGCAGAATCCCCGGCTGGCGGTGTTGATGATGCGACTGACGATTGTCGGCTGCGTTGTTTTGCCGGTTGCATACGTGTGCCTTCCTTCAGCAAAGTTGCCGCTGTTGCCGCATCAGTCAACGCGATCCGGGGTACCAACGCGGAACACGCCTCAACCCATTTCTGCGGATGCGGAACGTCAGCCAGCGAGCGTCGAACAGCAAACACACTCAGCCGTTCCGACTCATATGCAGGCACGCGCAGATACGCCCGCGTCGCCACTGCATACCGTCGCGGAAGGCCAAATTCCCGGCTCGAATAATGGTCACAGTTCACAGAACGTCCAAACACAACCTGCAGCGTCAAGCGAGAACGGAAGCCGTCGTGCGCATGACGATAACCTGCGTGCGGAGGGCCTTTCGACGCCAACACGGAAAGGCACTGACAGCAGCCCTGAGCCCGTTGAGCCGTCTACGTCAAATCCGGCAATCCGTCAACCGATCGCGGCCGCCCCTCGGGCAATGGGTTGGCTCTTGGGTTGTTGGTTGGCTGGATCAATTTTGTCGGCAATTAAACTTGGTCTCGGATACTATCAGACCTATCGTTTGGTCAAGAGTGGGACTGTCGCTTCCACACAAGTCATCCATGACTGCCTGGAAATCTCGGCACAACTTGGGCTGCGGTCCGCGCCCCCGGTGATGGTTTCGAATGCGATCAACAGTCCTTGCACAGCCGGCGTTTCGCGCGTGGTCGTATTATTACCGGCGGCCTGGCAGGATCGCCTTTCGCTGGCCGAGCGGCGTGCGATTTTGGCTCACGAGTTGTCGCATGTCGCAGCAAATGACTCGTGGTGGGACCTTCTCGCTCGACTAGCTACGGCGTTGTGGTGGTTTCATCCACTCGCTTGGCGGCTGAAAGCGAGCCATCGTTTGGCGTGCGAGCATCGCAGCGACGCCGTCGCGTCGGATTTTGTTGGCGGGTTTGAGGGATATCGCAGCCTGCTCGCGCAGTGGGGGTTGCGAACCCAAGGCCTCGAAGCAAGCGGCACAGCCCTGGCAATGGCCGACCGTTCGGCATTGCTACAACGACTCCGCTGGTTGGAAGCTGATCGGACATTTGGAAAGATGAGGCCGTATAAACGGCTAGTCTGTGTCGTCGCGGCGTGTCTGGTCGTTGTCCTCCTGGGAACGATACAACCTATCCAACAGATTGCAGCGCAACACACTGCGGCGGCAGACGCAAAAGCAACGAACGCTGAAAAGACGCGCGAGGTCCCGCCAACCGCAGCCGATACCGAACAACGCGACGTTGATCGCCAAAAGTCCGGCGGCGACTCGCAAGACAACGTCGATGACGAACGGGATTCGTCGGAAGTACTAACGGCGAGACGCCCCGGGCGCGCGGATATTGACCTGTCACAAACGACGCCGAAGATTGTGTGCGTGGTGGATCAGCGTGATCAGCCCGTTGCCAATGCGGCGGTACGTGTCGGCTGGTGGGAAGATGAACAAGGGGATTTCTTGGGCGTTGTGGTCACGTCGCCGCCGGTCACAAATCAAGCCGGCGAAGTGACCATCCAAGTTCCCCGCGGTGCGGTGCGGGCGCAAATTTCAGCGCAGGCCGACGACTATGCGACGACCGGAAAGCAATATTCCCTCAACGGCGAGCCAACGCTGAGGCTTGAAAAGGGGCGAATCGTCCGCGTCCGCGCCGTCGATACAGAGGGAAAACCGCT